>JAAYMP010000199.1 GCA_012521315.1 Bacillota bacterium | reverse complement strand
CCCACATTTTGGGGATCCTCCACCCCGTCCAACAGCAACAGGAGCGGCTTTTCACCCCGCGCGCGGGCCTGGGCCAACAGGTTGTCCACGTCGACGGTGGGTAATGACTCCACCAGCGCCATCACCCCTTGGTGGTGACCGGTGGTGGCCAGGCGGTCCAGCTCTTTTCTTTCACAATATTCAACCGGGATCCCCCGCTCCTGAACCAAGGCGAGAATGGCGCTCACCTGAGGGCCATGAGCCTGCTTGGCCAAATACACCTTTTTCAGCTTTCTCCCGGCCTGGAGCGCTTCCCAGACCGGATTCCGCCCTTCCAGCCACTCGCCGCGTTCTCCCCGTCCTCCCCATTCTCTCCGTTCTCCCTGTTCTCCCCGTTCTTTCGCCGCCATAATCCGCTCCACCTCTTCTTTAGATCACGAATTAACTGGTCATCCGCCGGCCCCAGCAGGCACCTCACCAATCATCAAAACTAAAGTTCAGCAAAACGTACGATTTAGACTCAAAAAAGTATTATCGTAAACCTAACGATCTAAACAAACGTCAAATCTTAAGCCCGGCGCTATGCCCCGGCGCGCCGGGGTGCACCTGACTAAACCACCCGGACCGAGCAACGCAGCCATCCGCCGCTCATCATGCCGCCTGCCAACAATCCGGCAAAAAACAATACACCACCCTGGTCTGCCTCAATGCTCTTGGTCAACATCTTCCCGCGTAAAAGGCCGGCCGCAGGTCATCGCTCCTTCGGAGCACCGGCCCTGGACCAGGCAGGCCGGACCGGTCTCCCGAAAGAGCAGGGGAGCAACCTTGATCACCTCCCGCCGGATCCGCCAGGCCAATTCCCGGATCTCCCACTGGGCCCGGCGGCAGCACCGCAAGCCGAAGAAATGCTGCAGACTCCGGGCGTTCATCGTCATGATCAACTGGGTTTGGCAGGCATTGGGCAGTAAATAACGGGCATCCTCCTTCGGGATCCCCAGCGCCGTCAGGCGGTTGTAACCATCCCGGATCTGGTTGATCACCCGCATGAACTCTTCCCGGGCCGCCGGTTCGGCCGCCACCGTCGGGGGGACGACCACCGGAAAAGCAGCTTCGTCGACATAACGCTGCGAGCGTTGAGAGTACGAAGCAATCCGGTGCCGCACCAACTGGTGGCTCAAAGCCCGGCTCACCCCGGTGATAGCAAAAGTAAACGCCACATGCTCAAAGGGGGAAAGGTGGCCGTAGTCAACAAGTTTATTGATAAATTCCCACTGGGTTTCGGGGGTAAACCCCGTCCACACCTCTTCGGCGGCCTGTGGCGCATAGCAGAGCCGCGCCGCCGTGGCGACGACCCGTTCCGGTTCGGGCGTATGGCTTAAGAGTTTCACTTCCATGTTTCTCCCTCCTGTGGTGCAGCTTCAGGTTTCGCCCCAGCTGACGGGGCTGTTTTTCCCAGTTCCGCTTTTAAATGAGCAAAACCGGCCGCCATCAACTCTGTCATCCGTTCTTTCCTGCCCGTTAAATACAGGTAGCCGAGGAGGCTCTCCCAGGCCGTGCTGTAACGGTAGGTCACCGCATTGGTGTGCGTGGGGATATGCCCGCACTTTTGGTTCCGCCCTTTGCGGATCAATTCTTGTTCTTCCGCGGTGAGGCGGGGGGTGAGATAACTCACGATCCGGGCCTGGGCCTCCGCCCGCACATATTTAATGGCTTCCCGGTGCAGCTCGCCCGTATTGCGGTAGGCCGGTTCCCGGACCAATTGTTCGCGTACGTAAACCTCGTAAAGGGCATCGCCCAGGTAAGCCCAGTGGGCTGGTGATAATTCATCCGCCTTTGGCAACTCTCAACTTCCTTCCTGCACAGTTTCCCATCCGGTCACCGTCCGGCACATTTTCCAATCCGGTTACCGTTTTCGCTAGTTAAATATTTCAACCGTACCATAAACCCCGTCGTAACCGGGGGTAACCTTAAGCAGGCCCAGACGCACCCGGCGCACCCCATCGGCCACCCGCTCTCCGGCCGTCCCGGCCAGGGCCGCGAGGGGGGTCTCCCGGAGAATCTTTAATTCCGGGCCGTGGGCCGCCAACATCTGTTCGTAAATCCGCTGGACTTTCATCGTCCCTTCCCCCGCCTGCTCCGCTTCGGCAATAATTTGGGTGAGCGACAACAATCTTTCCGCCGGACGGGCCGCCGGGGGTTGTCCCGCCTCCGCCCGATCGGCCAAAACCGCCACCCGGTGGAGCACACCGACGGTAACCGGGCGCCCGCAGACCGGACACCTCCCCCCGGCCTCCCTTGTCTGCCGGGGAGACCAGCGCACCCCGCACGCCCGGTGTCCATCCCAATGGTACTTTCCCTCTTCCGGGAAAAACTCAACCGTCCCCAAAAGTCCGGGAAACGGCCGGCGGAGCGCCCGCCGCAAACCGGAAAAGGAGAGTTCGGTGGCGAAACACGTTGCCTCCCTGGCCAGCTTGGCCGGGGAATGGGCGTCCGAATTGGAGACAAGGGCGTAGTCATCAAGCATGCTGAGCAGGCGGTTCATGGCCGGGTCGGAGGACAGCCCGGTCTCCACCGCATGGATTTCGCCGGTTAGATCCCCGTAGCATTCCTCCAGCCGGTCAAAGCCGGTCTTCATCCCGAAGACCGCATAATGGGGAGTCCAGATGTGGGCCGGGATCAGCACCGCCGCGGGCGCCGCCTCCAGGGTAATGGCCAACAGATCGCGGCTGTCCAAGGCCAAAACGGGCCGTCCGTTACT
>JAAYMP010000198.1 GCA_012521315.1 Bacillota bacterium | reverse complement strand
TGTCCGGTGATAATATCAATTACATCCCGGCCGGCGCCGCCGAGCCTGTCCCGCAAATGGTCGAGAACTGTGAGCAAAGCGCCGCCGTTGTGGCGCATAACATCTATGTTTCAATCACCGGGAAAGGCGAACTTAAGGAGTATAAGCCCACCTTCCACGGGGTGATGATCTGTATCGGCGGCCGCTACGGGGTCGCCCGGGTTGGCCTGCCGAAGTTTATGGTGAACCTCCCGTCCTTCCCGGCGATGTTCACCAAACACTTCATCAATATTGTCTATTATGCCCAGGTACTAGGGTGGAACAAAATATTCAGCTACCTAAAGCATGAATTTTTCACCATCCGCCACAAACGAAGTTTTGTCGGGGGGCATCTGAGCAACCGGACCCCCAGCTTTCTTCTGGTCCCCCTTCGGCTTTGGCTCGGTGGAGTCTGGCTTTTCGAAGGGGTGATGAAGATTGTGGGCGGGTGGTTGGGTTCCCCCAAACTCACCGGCTTTTTTGGTGGGGCCAACGCCTGGTACGACACGATCCTGGGGAAGGCCGCCGACGGGGTTAACACTGCGACGACAGCGGCCGTGCTAAATGACGCGGTCACGGCGGCTACCGGGGTTGCGGCGCCCGTAACCGACGCCTTAGCAGCGGCCACGAACGCCATAGCCGGCGCGGCTCCGGATACGGTGGCGGCGGCTCCGGATGCGGTGGCGGCGGCGACGGAGGCGGTATCGGCGGTGGCCGATGCGGTGACTTCAGCTACCCAGGCGGTACCGGAGGCCGTTGCTTCCGTAGGAACCGTCCTAATGAACTGGAATATCTTCGGCCTTTTTAAAATGATCTTTGTCAGCGGCAAGTCGCTTGTCCAGTCCACGCTGGCGGATTTCGCTTTCAAGCTTGATATTCCTCTTCTGAACCGGTTTATCAACACCTTTGTCTTGCCGTACGAGTGGGTACAGATGGCTATGCAGATCTTTGTCGTGGCGGCCGAGATCCTGATTGGTCTGGCGTTAATCGGGGGCTTGTTTACGACCCCGGCCAGTGCCTTGGCGCTTGTCTTGCTGTTTATGTTCATGACCACCACCGGCTTGTACCTGTCAAGTTTTTGGATGTTCTTTGCGGCAATCGCCCTGCTCTGGGGGGCGGGCAGCATTTTTGGCCTCGACTATTATGTTACCCCCCTTCTGAAAAAGCTTTGGAAGCGGTTGGGTTTGGTAAGGCGGTTATATATTTATCATGATTAATATCAATAATGCGCTTTTAACATCGATCAATGAAAGAAACGAACCGGTTCCGGCCACGGATAAACTGGAGTACGATCAAGCTGTGCACCGGGTGGAGCAGGAGGTCCGAAAACTGCTCCAGAATGCTCCGCCGCTGATCCGGCCCCAGACGTCCCATCTGGCCCAGGCTAGCGGGAAAGGGATCCGCGCGCGGGCTTTGCTGGCTTGCGCCATGGGCAGTGACGGCCTGGTTACTCCGGGCGCGGTGCAGGCCGCCGCTGCGGTTGAGCTGTTGCATCTGGCCACGCTTATTCATGACGACATCATTGACGAGGCCGACACCCGCCGGGGCATCGCGACGTTGCATGTGAAATACGGCCAGAAGATCGCCGTTCTCTGTGGGGATTACCTGTTCTGCCTGGCCTTTGACCTTGCTTGCTCAATTTCCCCGCGGGAAGCGGACCGGAATAAAGTCAGTGTCGTTTTACCTTCCTACTTTACTGAGATCTGCCTTGGCGAAATCCGCGAATTCGGCAATACCGGCAATCTTGATCTTAACGAAGGCGAGTATTTCCGGATCATCTCCGAAAAAACGGCCGCGCTGTTTGCGGCTTCCTTTCATGCCGGCTTCCTGCTCTCCGATGAGCCGGCCGAAGTCAAAGACATTTACCTTACGATTGGTAAAGAAATGGGGACCATCTTTCAGTTGACCGACGATTGCCTGGACTTTGTCTCTTCGAAGAAAAAGGCGAGGAAGCCGGTGCTCACCGATTGCCGGCGCGGAGTAGTGACCTTACCGCTCATCTATGCGCTCCAGGTCGATCAAACACTCCGGGACAAGATCGAAAAGGGCTTGACGGAGCAAGAATTGAAGGCGGCTGTTTTGGCGGCCGGGGGGATTGAGTACACCCGGGAGAAGATCGAGGAACACCGGGAAAAAGCGGACCAACTCATCGCGGTGCTGCGCTCCGCCGAAAAAAGGGACCATTTGGCAGGGCTGCTCAAGCAGGCCGCCGCCGTGTAGATTAATTGCGAAGGGGAAGGATAAAAATGGATTTGGGCCTGGCGACTGGCCGTGCGGATCGCAGAGCACAAGCCCTAATTGGGAGAATAATTGACTACGTTGAGATCAGGACTAAAATAACCAGTATCTTTCCGTTTCTAATGGGCTTGGCTTATCTCTTTTCCACCGGCTATACGATTGATCCGCTGAAAACGGGCGCCTTTTTCCTGGGCATGTTCTGTTTTGATCTGACGGCGACGATGATCAATAATTACTGCGACGCGAAGAAGAACCGGCAGACCCTTCCTTTTTCACGGCTGACCTCTAAAGTGCTTCTGTTTATGATGTTTGCGGTCAGCGTCGCGTTGGGATTATACCTTGTTTACCTGTCGGACCTGGTGGTTTTACTCCTCGGTATGCTCTGTTTCTTTTTCGGGGTTATTTACTCCGTTGGACCGGTCCCCCTTTCCCATGGCCCCTATGGGGAGATCGTCTCCGGCTTCTTTTACGGACTGGTTATCCCGGGGATCTTATTCCAGATCAATATTCCCCTGGGCGGCCTCGTTTCTTATGCGTTGGCCGACGGGAGATTCGCGCTCCTGGTTGACCTCCGTGCGATGGCCAGCCTTTTGCTGTTGTCGGTTGTTCCGTTCTGCCTTACGGCCAACATCATGCTGGCCAACAATATCTGCGATGTGAAGCGCGATGTAACGGTCCACCGGTACACCCTGGCCTATTATCTCGGGAAGAAAGGGCTGTGGCTCTTTGCCACCCTGTACTATATCGCGTACTTGTCCGTGGTCGCCCTGGTTGTGCTGGGGTTTCTTTCACCCCTCAGTTTACTCTTGCTGCTGACGGTCATTCCGGTCCAAAAGAACATAAATCTGTTCTGGGCGAAGCAGGATAAAGAAGAAACCTTCAATTTGGCAGTGAAAAACTTCCTGATGGTAATTATTCCCCACACAGCCTTGATCTTTTTGGGTGGTTTGCTGTCGGCTCGATAATCAATATCCACTTAGCAAAAAAGGGGGCTTAAAGTATGAAAAAGTATTTCCTGTTCATCCTGGTAGTATTACTCGTCGCTGGATTCATGGCGGGCTGTGGCAAGGCCCAGCCGGAAAAGGTGAAAACCGGTCTGGCCGTCATTACGGTGGTGGAAAAATCGACCAACGCCGGCACGGAGCCCGGACAGGCGCAGATCGATTCCGCGGTCGTTGCGGTTACAGTGGACAGCAAGGGTAAAATCGTGAAGTGCGTGATCGATGGGGTGCAGAGCTGGATCAGCTTTGATGCGACCGGTAAAATACTTACCCCGCTGACGACCGTCTTTCCGACCAAGAATGAACTAGGCGAGGCTTACGGGATGAAACGGGCCTCCAGCATTGGGAAGGGATGGAGTGAACAGGCGGCGGCTTTTGCCAAGTATGTGGAAGGCAAGACGGTTAACGAGGTGAAAAACATTGCCGTGGACGCCGGCAAGCATCCGACCGGTTCCGACCTGAAAGCTTCGGTCACCATCTCCATTGGCGATTTCATCACCGCGATCGAAAAAGCGGTGGCGCAGGCTCAGGATCTTGGGGCGACCGCCGCCGACCAACTGCGTCTCGGGGTGGTCACCACGATGGCCAACTCGACCAACGCGGGCCAAAACCTGGGGCTGGCGGAGGCGTACTCCACCTATGTGGCGATCACTCAAGATGCGCAAGGAACCATCACCAGCTGCGTCATCGATGCGACGCAGGGAAGGGTTAATTTCGATGCTTCCGGTAAGATCACGACGGATCTTACCGCCCGGATTAAGTCCAAAAATGAACTGGGCGAAGCCTATGGCTTGAAACGGGGCTCCAGCATTGGGAAGGAATGGAATGAGCAGGCGGCCGCCTTTGCCATGTATGTGACCGGTAAAACCCCCGCCCAGGTAGCCGGGATTACCGTAGACGCCTCCCAACATCCCGTTGATCAAGATCTGAAGGCGTCGGTTACCATCGGGATCGGGGATTTCAAAGCCGCCCTGGCGAAAGCAGCCGGCTGCTAAACGGGTTAAGATCCAGCGGAGAGCGGACCGAAACATATAAGCAACAAAAAGGTCTGCGGTCGATAATTTGTAATTTGTTGACGTGGAAAAGGAAACGCAGGATGAAACGATTAGTCCTTTTATTCCTCGCTTTTGCGCTGTTGGCGGCAGCCGGTTGCCGCCCCAAAACCACCAGGTACCAAGCGGAGTTTTTGGGGCTCTTTGACACGGCGACCACGGTGATCGGCTACGCTGAGAGCAAAGAGGAATTTACGGCCCTCGCCCAGAAGGTCCGGGAAAGGTTGACCAAATACCACCAGTTGTATGATATCTACCACGACTATGAGGGCCTGAACAACTTAAAAACCATTAATGACCATGCGGGGGTCGCCCCGGTTAAAGTAGCCCCCGAGATCATTGCTCTCTTGCTTTTTGCAAGGGAGCAATATTTTACGACCGGTGGCGCGCTTAATATCGCGTTCGGGCCGGTGCTTAAGATCTGGCACGATTACCGGTCGCGGGGGATCGATGACCCGCAGACGGCGAAGGTTCCCCCCCGGCAACTGCTGGAGGAAGCGGCGCGCCATACCGCGCTGGAAGGAATGATCATCGACGAAGCTGCCTCCACGGTCTATCTTCCCGAGCCCGGCATGCGCCTGGACGTGGGGGCGGTCGCCAAAGGCTATGCCGTGGAACGGGTCGCCCGGTTGCTGGAGGCGGAGGGGGTTACTTCCCTCCTGCTCAGCGTGGGGGGGAATATCCGGGCGCTTGGCGGGAAACCGGACCGCACGGGCGTCAAGCCCTGGAAGATCGGGATTAGGAATCCGGATCCGGAAAGCCCCGTCTCTGAGTTGTGCACTGTGAGGATCGAAGGGCTCTCCGTCGTGTCGAGCGGCTCCTATGAGCGGTATTACACCGTCGACGGGAAGAGGTACCACCATATCATCGACCCAATCACCCTGATGCCCGCGGCTTATTTTACAAACGTGACGGTGATCTGCCGCGACTCCGGCCTGGCGGATGCCTTGTCAACGGCCCTCTTCAATCTGCCCCTGGAAAAAGGGAAGGAACTGGTGGCCGGGATCGGGGGGGTCGAAGTCTTATGGGTGACGGCCGGCGGCGAAGTCATTCCTTCTGAAGGTTTCGGTGCGTACCTGGAAGAAAAGAACTGGTAGGATCAGTTTATTTTCCCAAGTCAGCCCAGGTTTCCTCCAGTTCGTGCAGGGCGGCCAGGGCGCCGCCGGTCTCCTCGGCCGCCACATACCCTTTCAACCGGGCCAGGCTATGTTGAAAGTTGTTAATCTCGTCCCGTTCTTCACTGAATTGGAGGATCCGGACCGCCTGGCGCCAGGCCACTTCGAGCTGGTTTAGATTGGCGGCCGCTTCTTGCCATTCTCCGCGGGCGATCATCTGCTGCAAACGCTGTAAATAGAGGGGCACCGGCTCCGCCAACCCGTAATTTTTGAGGTAGTTTCCGCTGTTCATAAAGAGAATGAAAAAGGTGAGGATGATACAGGGAAGCGCTTTGGTCAAGAAAAACCGGCCGATTTTTTTCACCCCGCCTCGCTACTCGTTGTTTGCTTTCGGGCTTTGAAACCCCGCCCTTTGTTGCCGGGTCTGTTGGTAACGGCTGACGTACAGTTCGCCTTCGGTGTTTAAGAGGGCAAGGGCAACCTCGCGCGGGCTGTTGATGCCTTGCGCCTTTAATTGGTGGTCCAACCAACTCCGGTCAAGCTTGACCCGTCTGAGGTTGGCGTCGATGACGGTTCCGTCGTAGATCAGTTCAGTGCTAATCCCCCGGTATTTGGTGGGGATTTTTAGATCGTCCGGGGTTACCGCCGCATACTGAGTCTTTTTTAAAACCGAAAGTTTTCCGTCCGTCTCCAGGAGGGCAAACTCTACCTCTTTCAAGTCGAAGATTTGTTGGTGCCGCAACTGGGTCAGGAGGTCGTCGATGGTGAACCGCATCTTCTTTAGATTTTTCTCCATAATCTGTCCGTTCTTAATGAGGATGACCGGCTCCCCGTTGATATATTTGGCAAACCCGCGGGAGTGCAGGGTGATCCACTGGAGAAGCCAAACGGCCACCGTCCAGGTGGCCAGTCCGACCCACTGGGGCCACGCCCGGCTGGAGAGGTCGGTGGTTAAGGTGGCGGCAATGGAGCCGATGGTGATCCCGTGAATATAGTCGAAAAAGGTTAATTCGCTGACTTGTTGTTTGCCCAGGATCCGGGTGAAGATGAGGAGGGTAAAAAAGGCAATTATCCCCCGCGCAAAGACCACGGCTGCCTCGTTCAAGGACCCATCTCCTCCCTCCTCCGCGCAAAACCGGTTTTAGTTTGGCCTCCCACAACCTTACTGCAGTTTGCTGCCGGGATCCATTTGCCGATCTCCGGCAATATTGTTTTCCCCGCTCAGTAGGTGTTCCATTCCACGGACAAGAGTATCGTCTTCAAGGACACTATAGAGATGGTAACCTAAGTCCTCCCGGTCGACCAGTACTTCCTCAAGAACTTGTACCGTTCCGTAGTCATTGAGCTCGTGGGCACGTTTAATAGTCTGCCTCATCATTTGTTGAAGTTTTAATTCGTGTTCCAGGTCATTGCGGAGAAAGTCCCGGATCGAATAACGGCCTTCCACTTCATGCTTAATATAGGAGAGTTCATGCTGGGTTACCGGGTGAGCGGTAGGGACAAGACCCAGTCTCGCCACTCTTTCGCCGATCATATCAATGTGCTTTTGCGTCTTCGCAATATGCTCCTCCAGCAGTTCGTGCAGACTGATGAAACCCTCGGCTCCTTCGCTCATCCAGTGGTGTTTATTATACTGATGCAGGGCAACATTGAGGGCGCACTGATGGTCATCAAGCATTAAACCTATTTCCAACCGGACTTCATAGGGGAGGGAGATCCCGGCCCCGATTTTCTTGGCGGTTCTAGGTTGTTGCCGAAAGATCATGGAGTGATCCGTATTATGACCGGGCATCATGGGGTCAAAACCAGACTTGTTTAGGTTAAACTTCCCTTGAAAATTGGTCAGATCCGTCATGACTTTGTTGATTTCCTTGGTTGGTTGGGCCATTGGTTGCATATTATCCATTGAACCAGCTCCTTTTTTAAGTATTCACTTCAGGGCTAGTTTTTGATTTTGACCGGGTAATATGCACCAGATAGGTAAAGTAGGTAGAGATTGAAGAAGACCTAACCGGTGGCTAACCGGATGAGACTATTGCGGGAGTATATAAAAATTACCCCACTGGAAGGAGGGGTAATTAAAACCAGCGCTCAAGCGCGAAAAATATTTTTTGAACCACTTCAGAATCTCTTCAACCTGTTGCCGTTCCGCCGGGGTAAAGTCCAGGTTGGCATTGGCGGTTAGGGGGCTTCGGTTTCATGCTCCCGGTTGGTAAGCGGCGACCGGAAGGAGGTCGGTCAAGGGCACAATCTTGTACCCCATGGCTTGCAATTTGGTAAACAGGGCGGGGAGGGCCTTCACGGTGGGGGTTAGGTCCTGGCCGCTTCCGCCGGCCGCGTGCATCAGGATAATCGCTCCCGGTTTAACCTGGGCCAGGATACTGGCCAAAATTTGGTCGGCCTGGTGGTCAGCCCGCCAGTCTTTGGAATCCACCGACCAGTTTACCATCGTGTATCCGGCTGCGACCAGCCGGTCCAGACCTTCGGCGGTCATTTCGCCGTAGGGCGGCCGGAGGATAGCCGTTTCCCGGCCGCTGATTCTTTTCACCAACCCTGCGGTCTTCGCCACTTCCGTCACGATCTGCTCCGTGGTGAGTTTCCGAAAATCGGGGTGGCTATAGGAGTGGTTGGCAACCAGATGCCCTTCCCGGACCATCCGGGTGACGACCCATTCCCGGCCGGCGATCATGTCCCCCTTCAAGAAGAAAGTAGCCTTGACACCATATTGGGCCAGGAGGTCCAGGATCTGTGGGGTGTACTCCAGATCCGGTCCGTCGTCAAAGGTGAGGGCCACCTGTTTACGCTGGGTTGTTCCCTGGAGAAACACTTTTCCCGGGTGGCGGGCCATCAGGGCGGGAAGATTCCAGACATAAGCTTTTCCGTTCCCGCCGGTGCCGGGCTGGGCCGGGGACGGGACCTTCAACCATTGACCGGTATATATTTGGTCGGCACTTAACCCGTTGCGCTGTCGCAACCAAGACAAATCGGTCTGAAACTTTTGGGCGATCGTCGAGAGACTTTCGTTGTTTTGCACGGTATAAAGTTTTTCATCGGCCAAAGTCGCCGGTTCCGGAATGAAGAGGACTTGTCCGGGGACGATGTAATCGGCCCGGGTCAACCGATTATCCCTGGCGATGCTTTCCGGGCTCGCCCCATGCCAGCGGGCAATCTGAAAAACCGTATCGCCCGGTTGGACCCGGTAGGTACGGGACGCCACGGTTGGCAGGGGGACTCCCGCCAGCAAAAAGAGGGCCAAGGCGATGCGGAGGGGGGAGCGGAATCTGATTATCATCTTCAGGATCCTCCTTAACCAAATTACCCTTTGTAGAGCGGAGGACGGATTACATAAAATAATACCGTCTTCCCTCCAGTATTGGCGGTTAAGGACCGGATACCTTTAAGCAAATCGTGGGAAACTGGCAATAAGCGGGCGGCGGACCAGCCTAGACGTTTTGGCTTTTTTTCTGTTTTTCCGCGGCGGCGCACCGCCAACACAAGGCCTTATACTTGTCTTTCCCACCGACCAAAACCTGGCCTTTCTTCTCCACCAGGCTATAACTGATATTGGCGGGCTCGAAACAGTTTTCGCAGACCGCATGCAACTTTGTGATTGTCGTGGCGATTGCCATCAGTTGGGGCATAATGCCGAAGGGCTCGCCCTCCGAATCCATATCCAATCCGGCGACGATAAAGATCTTCGCCGTGCCGTTTTGCTCGTGGGTTTTGAGTAACCGGTAAACAGCTTCGCCGAAAAACTCTCCTTCGTCGAAGCCGATCACTTCGTTTTGTTCGATAATCTGTTCAATGGCGGCTATATCGTTACTGCCGACGGTAATTGAATCAAATTCTTTGCCGTTATGGGTCCGGACCTTGGTTGTCCGCGTGTCCAGGTCCGGTTTGATCAGTGCCACGCGGCGCTTGGCAATCGAGTGGCGTTCGAGTCTCCTGATTAGCTCGTCGGTTTTACCGGCAAACATCCCTCCGGTAATGACCTCTAACATTCATCAATCACTCCTAAAGAATCTTTTCGACCGTTGCCTCTAGGATCATAGCATAGAAAGCAGCTTTCGCCTAGTTTTTTCCGGGAGTTAAAATACGATAAATTTCAAAAGCTTGCTCCTTATTTCGCGGTATTTTAACAAATGGAATGATATAATGTTGAGAGGATTTCTTTATCCGCCCGGTGGCCGAATGCTGGCCGATGGCCGGAAGGGTCACGGTCTTTTCCGGTGTGTTCTTTGGCGAACCGGTATCATTTTCAAGTATACGTTGCAAGTTGGAGGATAACCTTGATGAGCCCAAAGTTGAGAAAATTCTTCTCCTATTACCGGCCATACCTGCGGATTTTCATTCTGGACATGGCCTGCGCCGTTGCGGCGTCCGGGATCAATCTGACCTTTCCTTTGCTGGTCCGCTATATTGCGGCCGAGTTGTTCCAGCCGGACGGACCGGTGGCGACCGCTGCGTTTTTGCTGATCACCCTGGTGTTGGTGGCGATGACCATTGCCGAGTACTATTGTAACTTTTTTATCACTTATTACGGGCATTTGATGGGCGCGCGGATGGAAGCGGATCTGCGGAATGAACTCTTTGCCCACCTGCAGAAGTTGTCTTTTAGTTATTACGACAACCAGAAGACCGGTCAGATCATGTCCCGGATCACCAACGACCTCTTTGAGATCACCGAACTGTGCCACCACGGCCCGGAGGACCTCTTGATCTCCGCCGTTAAACTGCTCGGTTCCTTTATTATTCTAATGACGATCAATGCGCCCCTCACCTTGATCGTCTTTAGTTTCATCCCGCCGATGTTCTTCTTTGCCTACCACTACAACCGGAAGATGCGCCAGGCCTTTCAGAAAAACCGGGCGCGGGTGGCGACGATCAACGCCGGGATTGAGGATAGCATCTCCGGGGTACGGGTCGTCAAGTCCTTCGCCAACGAACACCTGGAACTGGAGAAGTTTCACCGCAACAACCATCTCTATCTGGAGAGCAAGAAGAACAGTTATTATTACATGGCACGCTACCACAGTGGCATCACCGCCTTCAGTTCCATGATTTATGTGGCGGTGGTGATCGCGGCCGCCGTCTTAATCCAAAGCGGCAAGGTAAGTACGCTGGATCTGGTCACCTTTTTGCTGTACATCAACGCCTTTTTGGATCCCATCAAAAAACTGGTTAATTTCGGCGAACAGTTTCAAAACGGCTTTTCCGGGTTTGACCGTTTTTACGAGATCCTTCAGATCGCCCCCGATATTGTGGACAGCCGGCAGGCGGTGGAACTGCCCGCGGTGAAGGGGGAGATTGCCTTTGAGAATGTGTCCTTCCGTTACCCGAGGACGACGGCCAACGTCCTTGCCCACGTCAATTTAAAAGTGGCGGCTGGAGAGTACGTGGCTTTAGTAGGGCCGTCGGGGGTGGGCAAGACCACCTTGTGCAGCCTGATTCCCCGGTTTTACGAGGTGACGGAGGGCCGGATTACCCTGGACGGGATTGATATCAGGGAGATTAAACTGCAATCCCTCCGGCGGAAGATCGGCATTGTCCAGCAGGACGTTTATCTCTTTGCCGGAACGGTCTTGGAGAACATCCGGTACGGCAAACCGGAGGCGACGGTGGACGAAGTGATCGCGGCGGCGCAAAGAGCCAATG
>JAAYMP010000197.1 GCA_012521315.1 Bacillota bacterium | reverse complement strand
CGGCTCCCGCGCGGCTCATTTTATATAAAACCAAAGCGCAAACAGATGGAGCGGGCCGGACAGGTCTTCGCTCATTTAGTGGTCGTCTCTTGCGTACTGGACACCTTGCCGACGGTGCAAAGGAAGGCTGAGTTCACAGCGGCTGTCCTTGAAAACGTCTTTAAACTCAAGGAATATCGTCTCCAATTGGAAGATTTATACGGTGGAAACAACCGTGTTTTAGTGGAGGGACCATTAAAAAGCCAGGGCGAAAAGGTTTATTGCCGGATCAGGACGGCCGAGTCTTGTTTTGGCCACCTTTGCCTGCCGCAAAGCTGGGTACAGGCTAATCCCAGTTTTTACGGGCTAATCTTAAATTATCTTAATCTATTGACCTTATCGTTGGAAAGCACGCGGTACAAACAGTGTTTGGAAGCGGCCAACCAACAACTGAAGAACGAAATCATGGAGAAGGAAAAGATCGAAGCCATCCTGCGCCAGAATGAACAGTGGGTTAAAGTAACGATGGAGGGTACCGACCAGGGATTATGGGAATGGGATGCGACGACCAAAAAGTTTAAGTTCGACGACAACTGGCAAAGGATCCTCGGCTACGAGCCGGGCGAGATGGTCTTTAACAGCGAATGGTTGGAAAAGAGTGTCCATTCCGACGACTGGCCGCAGTTGGAGCAATCCTTAAAAAGGACCAAGGATGGGATGGAAAAATACATTGAAATGGAGTATCGGATCAAAACGAAAGCCGGTGAGTGGAAATGGGTCTCCAGCCGGGGCTTTTGCCTTGGGAACGATGAAACTGGCGGCGCCAAACCAGTGAAACTGAGTGGGACGAACCGGGACATTACCCTCTACCGCCAAACCCAAGATGCCTTGCAGGCTTCTGTCCGGGAACTGGCGGCGGAAAGAGAGCGCGCCGAATTGCTGAAAATGGAAAAGTTGGAATCGTTGGGGATTTTGGCCAGCGGGATTGCCCACGATTTCAATAACCTACTGGCCGCCATCCTTTCCAATGTGCAACTAGCCATTTTTAAGTGGAAAAAAGGGCTGAATGGCATCAAGGACCTGGAATCCGTGGAGAAGGCCGCCTTGAAGGCGTCCAAACTCACCCAGCAATTGATGGCTTTTGCCAAAGGAGGCGCTCCGGTTAAACAGCCGGCGCGGCTTGGAGAGATCATTATGGAGACGGCCGAATTCGCCTTGCGCGGGGCCAGCGTCAGGTGCCGGTATTTGTTACCGGCCGGTTTATGGCCGATGGCCGTTGACGGTGACCAAATCAGTCAAGTGATCCACAACTTAATCCTCAACGCTTATCATGCGATGCCGGACGGTGGGGTGATTACCGTTTCCGCCCGTAATGTCAATGTTCCGCCACAGAACCGGATGCGGCTACGGCCCGGGCGGTATGTCCGGGTCGAGATCGAAGACCAGGGGGTGGGGATTCCCAACGAAAACTTAACGAAGATCTTTGACCCCTACTTTACGACCAAAAAGGAAGGGAATGGTCTCGGCCTTTCCTCCAGTTATTTTATCGTTCAAAACCACGACGGTTACTTGGGGGTTATCTCCCAGCCGGGTATTGGTTCCATTTTCTACTTTTACCTGCCGGCCACCGAGGAAGAACCGGCGGCCGAGGACGGCAAGGAAAACCTGGAACCGCCGCTGCGGAAGTGTAAGGTGCTCCTGATGGATGATGAATCCTTAATCCGTACTTCCCTCCGGGAGTATCTGGAGGCCTGCGGTTATGACGCGGTGGAAGCGAAGGACGGCTTGGAAGCGGTGATGCTTTTTCAGGAAGAAAGAAAGAAAAATGCCCCCTTTGACGTGGTGATTCTCGATCTCACGGTGCCCGGGAGCATGGGCGGGAAAGAAGCCGTCCGCCAGATTTTAACGGTGGAGCCGAAGGCAAAAGTAATAGCCTCCAGCGGGTATCACGATGATCCGGTCATGTTGGAACCATGGAAATTCGGTTTTTGCGACGTTGTTTTTAAACCTTTTAAGGTTGAAGTGTTATGCGAAAAACTAAAAAACCTGCTTGAACCGGTGGCTAACGCCAATTAACTCTCCAGTTGACGCAGGATGCCGAGGACCAATTCTTTAGCGGCCGCCAAGTTTTCCGGATTAACGGCCGACGCCCGGTCGGTCGGCCAGTGCCAATTGGGCAACAGGCCATCGTTGTCAAAGGCCATCAGGGAAATGGTCGGATAATTCCGCATTAAAAAGACGGTCCCATCGGTGGTTAAAAGTTTATACGGGGTGCAACGAAGCGCCAATTTTTTTTCGGCGGCGACGGTTTTGGCAAGACTGAGGAGTTCGGGGGAAGCCGCCTTTGTGCCGAGGATCCCCTCGGCGGTAACGGCGGTTAGGTGGCCGATCCCAAGGTTGTCCAGGTTGATGACATAGGTATCCCTGGGCGGACGGTGGCGGCGGAGAAAGGCGAGGGCGCCGTTGGTGCCTGATTCTTCGGCGCCGGTGGCGACCAGCGTCACCTCGGTCGTGATCAGAGGGAAACGGGTGAGGACTTTGGCCACTTCCAGGAGAACCGCGACCCCGGAAGCGTTATCGTTGGCGCCGGGGGTATACTGGCCGGCCAGCTCCCGGTGGCAGAGGGTGAGGAAAGTAACCAGGATGTAAAGGACGGCCGGGAGGGACAAATACCATAAAAGGCCAGGAGAAAGCGGGGTGAAGACGGCCAAAGCATAGAAGAGGACTTCGGTCGCCATGGACCCAACCAGCAAAAGATAACTCCGGCGAAACCCTTTCACTAGCTTTGGCGAGAAGTTAACCGCCGACCGTGAACTGTCGTAGTGCGCGGTGATAATCACTTTCCGGATGGGTTTACTCCGGGCGGGAAGATGAGCCACCAGGTTTTGGCTGTTTTTTTTTGGGATGATCCGTGACAAGAAGGGAAAAGTGTTTGCCTCAAGAAGAAAGGCAACAAAGGCGAAGAAGGCAAGCACCAAACCCGGTTTTGGGCGGGTTGGGAAGATCAGAGCGGCGCCAACCAAGAGGAGATCGATGAGGCCAAAAACCCAGGAAAAAGAGGTGACTGCTTTGAATGGCTCTTCCTTGGGGTCCAGCTTTAACTGGTCTAACTCCTTTTTAAGGTAGTGCGCCGCTCTTTTTTCTGCTTCGGTACAAGAACCGCGGGGACCGATTGTTTCCGCTAAAAACAGTACATGCCGGTAGGCTTGGGACATCTTAAACCCTCCGTTCTGTACTACCTGTGATGGTTAACATTAATAATTGCCGGAAGGCAATCCTTGCCCTAAAGCTACTATACGACAGGGCAAAAGGCGTTCCTTCTTTAATTATCTGTTAAGGAAAATTAATAAACGAAAACTGGAAGTCTGAAGGATTAAAATAGCCGGTTGCAGAAGAAAGAGCTTAAAATGGGAGAACAGGAGTGGAACAATGCTCATTTTAGGGGTGGATCCGGGGACGGCGATTACCGGTTACGGCTTGGTTGAACAACAGGGGCAACGGTTGACCGCCCATACCTACGGCGTAATCCGGACCCCGGCCGGGGCTCCTTTATCAGAACGCCTGAAACAGATCTACGACCGGATCATGGCCTTGATTGAAAAGTACCAACCTGATGTGCTGGTGGTGGAAGAACTGTTTTTCAATAAGAACACCCGGACGGCATTGGCGGTCGGCCAGCAAAATAACACCCCGGGCCTGG
>JAAYMP010000196.1 GCA_012521315.1 Bacillota bacterium | reverse complement strand
CCTGACGGTGAGCGGGATCGGCGGCTGGATCGAAACGGCGGACGGCCGCCGCGTGCCGCAGATCGAAAACAAACAGATTATTGCCCAACAGACCTTGGGACCGGGAGAGACTTGTGTGCTGTCGGGCTTGACCTTTACCGGGCAGGCGGCCTCCGCCTTGTTGCTGACCCCGGGACAAGAGGGACCATCGAAAACAAAGACCGTTTGTTTGTTCCTTACTCCCCTTCCGGAAGGGAAAACCCCCGCAAATACCGGTGTGGCCGGCGCCGCCGCTGCGGCGGGGCCCGGTTCCGGTGCGGAGATAATTCATATTGAGATCTTAAGCCATGACCAACCGGCGGCGGTGACGGCAACCCCGGTACCCCCGCCGACACCCCAGATCCTGGCGGAAGTAGTCGGTTTTGAGCAGCCGAAACCGTCCAGTAGCGAGTCCATGGGACCGACTGCGCCCCAACCGGGAACGCCGTCCGCACCGGTAACACCGGTGGCGCCGGCGCCGACGGCGGGGACCGCCAGCGGCAAAGAACAGCCCCCCGTTGCCCTGCAGGTGGCGTACCGGGTCGTCAGCGGCGATACCGTCTATTCAATCGGGCGCAAGTACGGGGTGGATCCGGCTGCGATTCTCCGCGAAAACGACCTCCCGGCTTCGGGGTTGCTCCGGGTGGGACAAACGATCCGGATCCCGATTCCGGCCAACCACCTTTACCAACTGCAACCGAAAGAGACCCTCTGGCGGATTGCCCAGCGTTACGGGGTTTCTGTTGACTTGCTGATGGAGATCAACAGCATTACCGATGTGACCACGCTCCAAACGGATCAGATCATCATTCTGCCGGTTCCCATTGACAAGGTGGTAAACGATAACTATTGAGGAGGAAGGGGAATGGGATGAAGAACTTTAGGGAAGATGTAGTCCTTGAGGCCTTGGACAAAGCCCTGCAGGCTAATCCCAGTTTTTGTCGTTGCCAAAAGTGCCGACAGGATGTGATTTTGCTTGCCTTGAGTAAAATCAAAGGAAGGTATGCCTCCAGCCCGGTCGGAGAGATCTTTGCCCGGGTCGAGCAGAGTGACCGCCAAGTACGGACCGACGCCTTGCTGGCCGTAATGCAAGCCCTCGAGCAGGTGGCGGTCAACCCCCGCCATGACGGGCCGCTCAAATTGACGAAAAAATAACCGGTACGGGTGAGTAACGGAGGATGAAGATGCGTTTTTTGACGGCTGGCGAATCCCACGGGCCGGCCTTGGTGGCAATCATTGAAGGGTTTCCCGCCAAGGTTCCGGTGGCGCCGGAGGCCATCGACCGGGAATTGGCCCGGCGCCAACTGGGTTTTGGTCGCGGCGGGCGGATGAAAATTGAACGTGACCAGGTGGAGATCCTATCGGGAGTCCGGTCCGGGGAGACCATCGGGAGTCCGATCTGTTTGCGGATTAGCAACCGGGATTGGCCCCGCTGGTCAGGGGTGATGGCCCCCTTTGCCCCGCCGGAGGCGGCCACGGTGAACGTGGCGGCCGATCCGCTCCTTGACCAGGTCTCGACTGTCGTAACCACGCCCCGTCCAGGTCATGCCGATCTGAGCGGGGCTTTCAAGTACGGCTATACCGACCTGCGCAATATTATTGAGCGGGCGAGCGCCCGGGAGACGGCGGCACGGGTGGGGGTCGGCGCCTTCGCCAAGCTTTTACTGGCCGAGTTCGGGATCTTCATCGGCAGTTATGTGACCAACCTCGGCGGGGTGGGGGAGGATTACCGGGAACCTTTGACCCCAGCGGAGCAGGATCGGGTGGACCAGTCGCCGGTTCGCACCGTCAATCCCCGTTTGGAGCAGGCGATGATGGCAGTAATTGAGGCCGCCCGGGAAAACAAGGAGACCCTGGGGGGAATTTTTGTGGTCTACGCTACCGGTGTCCCGCCAGGATTGGGCTCCCATGTCCACTGGGACCGCCGGATCGATGGGCAACTGGCCCAGGCGGTGATGGGGATCCCGGGGATCAAAGGCGTGGAGATTGGGGCCGGCTTCAAAGGAGCCGAGCTGATCGGTTCCCGGATGCATGACCCGATTGGCTACACGGCGGAGACCGGTTGGCAGCGGGCGAGCAACCGGGCCGGGGGGATTGAGGGTGGCATTACCAACGGGGAACCGTTGATTCTGCGGGCCGCCATGAAGCCCATCCCCACCTTGTACCAGGGGTTGCCCTCGGTTGACCTCAAGACCAGACAGCCCCGGACCGCCGGGGCCGAGCGTTCGGACCTGACCGCCGTGCCGGCAGCCGGGGTAGTGGCCGAAGCGATGGTCGCCTGGGTGCTCGCAGTGGCTTTGCAGGAGAAGTTCGGGGGGGATACCCTTCCTGAGCTTAAGCGGGCTTACCGTTTCTTCCGGGAGGGATTGGATGCGGGACCGGAAGACAGTTAAGCCAAATCTGATCTTAACCGGGCTGATGGGCTGTGGCAAAACGACGGTTGGCCGGATGGTCGCGGCCGAACTGGGTTGGGCTTTTTTTGATACCGACCGGTTGATCGAGGAGGCCACCGGCCATTCGATCCCGGCCCTCTTCCAGGAGAAAGGAGAACCCTTCTTTCGGCGGGTCGAAAAAGAAGTCATCCGGGGCTTGGCCGGGAAAACACAGGCGGTTGTGGCGACCGGTGGCGGCGCGGTTTTGGATGAAGAGAACCGCCGTTTTTTGCAGGCGCTTGGTCTTGTTCTTTATTTAAAAACCTCCCCGGAGGTATTGGGCGGCCGTGTCCAGCGCAGCGCGGAGCGCCCCTTACTAACCGGGCAAGACGCGGTGGTCGTCCTGGCGAAACTCCTCCGCGAACGGGAAAAGTATTACGGCGAAGCGGATGAAGTGGTCAACACCGACGGACGAACCCCCCGGCAGGTGGCGGCGGAGATTATAAGCCTGGTGTGGCGGTGGGGGATCGGTGGCGGATGAGCCGACTGCGGTCGGGAGGAGGATGAAGTGGACAATGTTTAAGCGGATGGAGATCAAGGCCGAAACGGATACCTATCCCCTGTACCTGGGCAGCGGGTTGCTGGCCCGGGCCGGGGCCATCCTCCGGGAAGTAGGGCTGGCCGGAAAGGTCCTGGTGGTGACGAACCCGACCGTTGGCGCCCTGTATCTGGGCGTGATGGTGAAAGCCTTGGCCGCCGCCGGTTTTGACGTCCAGACGGTGACCATTCCCGATGGAGAGGTCTATAAGTGTCTTGACCAGTTGACCAGGGTCTACGATGCCGCAGCAGCCGGTTGTTTGGAAAGGGATTCGATGATTCTGGCTTTGGGCGGCGGGGTGATCGGCGATCTGGCGGGCTTTGCCGCCGCCACTTACCTCCGCGGCGTGCGCCTGGTGCAGGTGCCGACGAGCCTGTTGGCCCAGGTGGACAGTTCGATCGGTGGCAAGGTGGCCGTTAACCACCGGGAAGGCAAGAACCTGGTTGGTTCCTTTTACCAACCCTCGGTGGTCCTTAGCGATCTGGACGCCCTGACCACCCTGAACGAGCGGGAGTTCAAAACGGGCCTGGCCGAGATCATCAAAGTAGGCCTGATCGGCGATTCAACCCTTGACGCCTTTCTCCGGGAGCACAGCGCAGCGGTGCGCCGGCGCGCGCCCGAAGCCTTAATGGAGATTATTGCCCGGGCCTGTGCCTTTAAGGCACAAGTAGTGACGGAGGATGTCCGGGAAAGAGGACGCCGGGCGATTCTCAACTATGGACATACCATCGGCCATGCCTTGGAGGCCGTGACCGGTTACACGGTTTACCGGCACGGGGAAGCGGTGGCGATTGGGATGGCGGCGGCGGCGGCGATCAGTGTGGCGCAGGGACTGGCGACGCCGGAGCTGAGCCGGGCCACCCTTGAAGTCTTGGCCCTTTATGATCTGCCGGCGACCATCCCGGGAATCCCGGCGGAACAGCTCTTGGCCAGGATGGCTTGGGATAAGAAGGTCAAGGACGGCCGCCCCCGCCTGGTTTTAAGTCCGCGCATCGGTGAGGCGGTGGTGAAGGACGATGTGCCGCCGGAAGTGATCTTGGCGGTCTTACGCCGGATGGGCGCGGTATAAACGGTATAGAGGAGGGATGGCGATTAAGATCTTGGTGTTGCACGGCCCGAACCTGAACCTGCTGGGGGAACGGGAACCCCAGGTTTACGGTGGGGTTACACTGGAAACAATTAACGAAAAGCTCCGGCAACTGGCGGAAGAACTCCGGGTGGAGCTGGTGATCTTCCAGTCCAACCACGAGGGCGCTTTGATCGACCGGATCCACCAGGCCCGCGGGGTCGAACAGGGCATCTTGATCAACCCGGCCGCTTATACCCATACCAGCGTTGCCCTGCGGGACGCGTTGGCGGCGGTCGCCCTGCCGGTGGTCGAAGTACACCTGACCAATATCCATGCCCGGGAGTCCTTTCGCCACCGGTCCCTGACGGCGCCGGTTGCCGCCGGTCTGATCTGCGGGTTCGGCGCAGACAGCTATCTGTGGGGTTTGCGGGCTTTGGTTAAGCTGATCCGGGTGGAAACAAAAGAAGAAAGATAAGAGGCTACGAGCTTGACTCGTAGCCTCTTTCGCTTTTTGCTTCGCTTGGCAACGCAACGGCGGTCTTAGGGGAACACGCCGGTTGCGGCTAAGTGTTTGTAGTTGGACAGGAAAACAAACTCCTCGGGCAGGGGCGTTTCGACCAGTCCCAGCCGGTGGGCGGTTTTCCAGGAACCGATATTGCCAAGCTGGGTTCGCCAGCAAGGACGCCGGCCGAACTGCTCGAACTGGCTCCGGCTTAAAGCGCGGGCACATTCCAGCGCCAACCCGCGGCCCCGGAATTCGGGGCGGGTCGCGACGCCCAATTCGCAATAGCGGGTGGTGAAGGTCAAGGTGGACGCCACCGAGGCCAGCTCGCCGTCGATGAAGGCCGCCGCCACCTGTCCTTGGGTCAGAAGGTCTTCCACCGAGGGGAAGTATTCCCACAGCCAATCCTCGGCGGCAAAAGCTCGCTGGAGAAGGCCGGCATCTTGTCGTTGCAAGAAGCGGACCCGCAAGTCGGCCGTTTGCGGCGGCTGCCACTCGGCGGGGGCGGCCAAAAACAGAATCGGTACGGCGAAAAGGACCGACCAGTACCGCTTGACGAGGGGTAACAGCGACTGGGGAACGACTAGGTCGGCGGGCTGTTTTAGCTGGCGTAAAAAGCGTTTACCGCTAATCAACTGGTCAGTAGCCCCATAGAGAAAATAGATGGGCGGATTGGTGGGTGGATAAGCAATGGCAAAGAACTTAGGACTGTCTTCCTGGTCGACCAAGACTTCGCTCCGTTTCGAGTTGAGCAAGAAAAGCGCCGAACAATTTTCGGGGGTATCGCTCAGGAGCGACTGGACGGTATCCCGTTTGTGCGGAGGTAGCCTCCTCATGGTTTCATCTCCCAAATTTATTTAGTCCGACGGTCGTCGGGATGCGGGAAAAAGCAGGACGGCTACCGTTAACTACCAGGTCCTAAAATAAAAACCCCCCCTTTGTTTTCGTCGCAAGAACCACCAGCGACCATCTTGGAAGTGGTAATTCCTTGATCCAAGCATATGCTTTCCCTCGCCAAAAAGCAATTCGAAAAAAACACTGTATTCCGGGAAAAGACGAAAGTGGGAACAAAAAAAGCCCCTCTTGTGAGAAAGGGGCGTTCAGACTGATTATTTCCTGCACAGAGTTGGGTTTGGACCCTAATTGTCCTCTTTATCCTCCGGGAAGTATTTGACCAGTAATTTAATGGCCGCGTAAATAATGACCATCCCGAAAAAGGTCCCGGCCAAGCTCTGCAGCAGGATGCGTAATGTGGTGACCATATTGTCGGACATTGGCGAAACCTCCTTATTACTATAATCCAAGGGCGCTGACCAGGTAGATGAGGACGCCGGCGGCTAAAATGGAACCGACCTGCCCCGCGACGTTGGCCCCCACGGCTTGCATGAGGACGAAATTGCCGGGGTTTTCCTTTTGGGCCAACTTCTGAATCACCCGGGCGGACATGGGAAAAGCGGAGATTCCAGCCGCCCCGATCATCGGGTTGATCTTCCGGGGGAGGAACAGGTTGAGGAATTTGGCGAACAAAACCCCGCCCGCCGTATCAAAGATAAAGGCAAAAAGCCCCATCAGGAGAATCATGATGGTTTTCCAGGTCAAGAACTCCTCGGCGACCATGGTGGAACCGATGGTAATCCCGAGAAGAAGGGTGACCAGGTTGGAGAGTTCGTTCTGGGCCGCTTTGGAGAGCCTGTCCAGAACACCGCATTCCCGGATGAGGTTCCCGAACATGAGGGAACCGACCAGCGCGACGCTCATCGGGGCAATCAAGCCCGCGACCATCGTGACGACAATCGGAAAGAGGATCCGGGTGGTCTTCGAGACCTTGTGCAGATTAAGATCCATCGAGATCCGACGCTCCTCCGGCGTGGTCAGGGCTTTAATCACCGGCGGCTGGATCAAAGGGACCAGCGACATATAGGAGTATGCGGCAACGGTGATGGGGCCGAGCAACTTGCCGGCAAAGAGATTGGCCACATAGATCGAGGTCGGCCCGTCGGCGGCGCCGATGATCCCGATGGAGACCGCTTCTTTCAGGGTAAAGCCCAACCCGCGGGCCAAAAGGGCGGTCATAAAGATGCCAAACTGGGCGGCGGCTCCGAAGAAGAGCATGAAGGGTTGCTGCAGGAGCGGCCCGAAATCGATCATGGCGCCGATGGCAATAAAGATCAAAACCGGAAACAGTTCCGTATGGATTCCTGCCTTATAAAGGATGGTTAAGAAGCCGTTTTCACTGATGGCGGAAGAAAAGGGAATGTTGGCCAGGATGGCCCCGAAGCCGATCGGCAGTAACAACAGGGGTTCGTAGTCTTTCTTGATGGCAAGGTAAATTAAGATCCCGCCGATCACAAACATCACCAGTGATTTCCACGTCATCGCCTGGAAGGATGCGATTAAAACTTCCAAAAGAAAATACCTCCTTGCTTAAGTCGATCGCCGCGGCTTTGACTGGGCGTCCGAGACAAAATTACTCTTCCATATTATATCAAGATAACCGGCGGAAAAAGAGGTTTAACAAAGATGCAATATTTCATTTCACCCGGTCAAGAAAGAACTTCCGGTTGGCGGCGCATGGTGCAATGACAAAACGACCCGGGTTCGTCGGCTCGTCTGCGATACGGATCCCGGATCGACTGGGCAGTTTGGGTTTGACGTGCTTTTGTGCCGGCGGTGATTTCGGCGGGTGGGGGAGGCAAGAAAAAAGTGCGGGGCGAGTTTTGACGGACGAACCTCTTATACGATGGTGGTTTCGTCCGCCGCCCGCGTACCGTTTAAACGTGCTTCCAGCTCTTTAACCCGTTCTTCTAAAGCGGTGTATTCATCCTTTCTGATGTAGCCGAGGTTTTTCATGATTTCGCCGACCGTTTGCTGGATTGTCTCCTGGAGTGCTTTTTTTTCCTGTTCGCCTTTTTCCATGAGCTCATTGAGGATTCTTTTTCCTTCGGTTGCGGTAACCTCGCCGCGTTCCTCCAAGTCACGGAGGAACTTCTCCGCTTTTTCCCGGGTTAGCGAAAAGGTACCCAACCCTAAAACCAACGATTTCTCGAGCAAACTTTTCATCGGGTCCCTCCTTTCTTTCCATATTATAAGCGGTTCAGATCAAAATTATCATTGGCGCACCTTTCCGAAGGGGAAGGGAAGACAGGAACCGGCGGGAAAAAAGCGAATTAAACCATAACACGGCAACACGGCAGAAAGGAATGATTGTTGATGCGGAAGGCGATCATCATCATCTGTGGTCTGTTCATGCTGCTCGGTGGGGCAGGCGGGCTATTCGTTCCGGTCTACGGATATTTTTGGGCGCGGGAGTGGGCAACTTTCTTTTTCGCCTTTGGTTTTCCCTTCTTTCCCGTGTTTTATCTACCTTTTGCCGGTTGGCTTCTGGTCACCGGCGTGGGCCTTTTGGCCGGCCGGCCGTGGGCCTGGTATTCGGTGCAGACTTTTTGGGTCTTCCTCCTTTGTATCGGGGGATTGGCGCTGGTCGGACTTAATCTCCTCTTCCCCCTTCTGCCGTCCGTGGTTGACCTGGGCGCCCGGATGCGCATGACCATCAACGCCGCCCTTGGCTTGCTGCTGGTGCTTATTCCCGTTGGCGGCCTGGTTTTTTTTGACCGCGCCCGCCCGGATTTTACGGCGGCGGGTGAGGAACCACCCTGGTCAAGGCGGTCCCCGGCGGCGGAAGAATGGTGGAGCGATTGAAAAGGCCTGTTTTCAAGGGAAAGAATTACCGATTACATTCCAGATCCTGGTTATTCAAGATTACGGGAAAATCTAGATTTCTCTTGACAAATTAGCAACAATTGGATATACTTTATACTATGTAAACTAATAAATATGAAATGCTTCTTTTCGCGTTATTATCCAGGTAAAGGGGACGGTACCCATTCTTTTCAAACCAAGGTTTTATTGCGATCCGCAAACCGGATTTTTAAACCTTTTCGGGTTGATGAAGGCGGTAAAAGAAAAACGCCATGGCGATCAGGGTGCCCTTGTCTTTCTACGGCTCGCCAAGCAACAGGGTCTGTCCGGAGAATTGTTCCCAAAGCTGAAGGAAGCACTTACCGATTTAACGCTGGAATTGAAGGGGCAAAGGAAGAAGCTGAAGATCATTCCGGTCCGGCTGACCGACGATCAGTTATTATTGTTATATCCGGGGATGGCGACCAGGCAGGCGCAGTTGGTTACCGGTCGGTTACGGGCCGTTTACGGCCAACGGGTGGCGGCGAACGGCGATTCTGTTCCCGGTTTGCGGACTAAAGTGATCGCCTACGGTTCGGGTGAAAGGGAACTGGCGCCCTTTTTACATCTGGTTTTTCATCATTTTTTACCGGATCCGGAAAGCACGGAGGAGGGTGCGGGGACGGTGGAAGAACTGCTCTCCACTTTGGTACCGCACATTGCCGAAAGTTATTTGCTGCTTGTTCAAGCGCAAAACCTGGCCCTGTCCGATGATATCTCCGGTTTACCCAACCACCGGGCTGCCCGGACGGTCCTCGGTGAAAAGCTCAATAAATCCCTTAAGGAGCACGCCCCGTTTAGCATCCTCTTTGTGGACGGGGACAACCTTCGACAGTATAACGACATTAGCTACCAGAAGGGTAACCACATGATCAGAAGACTCGGGGAGATTCTAGCCAGCCAGTTGCGGCGGGGAGATTTTCTGGCCCGCTGGTTTTCGGGGGATGAGTTTTTAATTGTCCTCCCCGGTGCCGACCGCCAGGAAGCCCTTCGTGTTGGCGAACGCCTGCGGTTACTGGTCGAAGAGACCACGCGGGACTGGCTCTTCCCGATTACGATTTCGGTGGGGGTAGCCAGCTTCCCCGAGGATGGAAAGAATCTGGAAGATCTGCTCCGGAAGGCGGAAGAAGCCAATGCCTTGGCGAAAAAGAGCGGCAAAAACCAGGTCTGCGAGGCAAGGGATTGTTACGGGGAGAGCACCGCGGCGATCTACCAGAAATAGACATGCTAAGCGGCGGTTATGGCAGGAAAGTTTTGGCCTATTGTTTCCGGCAATTGACAAAGAAAAAACGGCATGATAAGATAAGGGCAAATTCCATAAGTCCTTCGAGGATCGGGTGAAGTAGGAACCGGTTTCGGCGGCAGAGAGCCGGTGGTTGGTGCAAACCGGTGCGACCGTTTCTGAAGTTACCCCCGGGAGAACGAAAACTTGAACTGCCCCCGGCATTAGTAGAGTTTTCCGGCGTCAGCCGTTAACCAATGAGTGGCCGTTTCTACGGGAATGGCAATGAGGGTGGTACCGCGAGCAAACTCTCGTCCCTTACGGGGCGGGAGTTTTTATTTTTACGGGGAGGTAGTAAGGTTGACAAACGCATTGGACCTTTTGAAGGAAAGGGGTTTTTTCAAGCAGGTTACGCATGAGGATGAGCTACGCCGGGCTCTGGCGTCCGGGAAGGTCACCGGCTATGTGGGTTTTGACCCGACGGCCGACAGCCTCCATGTGGGCCACTTGATGGGGATCATGGGCCTGGCCCACCTCCAAAGGGCAGGCCACCGGCCGATTGCGTTGGTGGGGGGCGGGACGGTCATGATCGGAGATCCGAGCGGCCGGACCGAACTACGCCAGATGCTCTCCGTTGAAGTGATCAACCGGAATGCGGCGCAGATCAAAAAACAGCTCGGCAACTACCTGGATTTTGGCAGCGGCCGGGCTTTGCTGGTCAATAACGCCGATTGGATCCTTCCTCTAAATTACATTGAGTTTCTGCGGGAGATCGGGTCCCAGTTTTCGGTGAACCGGATGTTGACCGCCGAGTGCTTCCGGGCCCGCCTGGAGCGGGGGCTCTCCTTCATTGAGTTTAATTACATGCTGCTCCAGGCCTACGACTTTCTGATTTTGCACCGGAGATATGGTTGTACCTTGCAGATGGGCGGCGACGACCAGTGGTCAAATATCCTGGCCGGCGCCGACTTAATCCGGCGCTTGGAAGGGCAAGAAGCCTACGGGCTGACCTGGCCCCTGTTGACCACGGCCAGCGGGAAGAAGATGGGCAAGACCGAAGCCGGTGCGGTCTGGCTGGATCCGGACAAGACCTCGCCCTTTGACTTCTATCAATACTGGCGGAACACCCACGACGATGATGTGGAACGCTTTTTGGCCTGCTTTACCTTCCTGCCGATGGACGAGGTGAGAAGGTTGGGGGCGCTGCGCGACCAGGAGATCAACGAAGCCAAAAAGATCTTGGCCTTTGAAGTGACCAAGCTGGCCCACGGCGAGGAAGAAGCCCGGAAGGCGCAAGAAACGGCCGAGCGTCTCTTTGCGGAGGGCGGCCAAGGAGGCGCGGCGGTGCCCGTGACGAAAGTGGAAGGGGCGGCCTACCCCGCCGGGATTCCCTTGCTTGAACTTTTGGTCCTGACCGGGTTGGTCCCTTCCAAAAAGGAAGGCCGGCGCTTGATCGACCAAGGAGGATTGCAGCTCAACCAAAAACCCGTCACTGAAGTGGGCATGATAATTCAACCCCAGGATTACCAGGAGTCCGGTTTGCTTTTGCAAAAAGGGAAAAAAGTCTTCCATAAAGTGGAGTTTATTTAAGGGCCGCCCGGCCCTTAATTTTTTGGGGGAAGAAAAGGATGTTCCGACAGGATGTGGAATAAAAAAAGAAAGGAGGGATTACGCTAATGAGAAAACCCCGGGGTGCTTTCTTTTTTTGTTGTGCGCTCCTGCTAATGGTCTTTTCCCCCCTTGCGGCGCACGCCAACAGCGATCTCCTGAATTATCTGCCCCTTGGCGCCAATATTATCCAGTGTTTCGCCCTGGCCGAGTTGGACCCGGATCCGGACGGCGAATACCTGGTCCTTTATACACTGAAGGATAATTTTGCCCTCACCTTGCTTGATTTGATTGACGGGCGTTACCAAGAGGTCTACTACGTGAACCTTGGGAAGGGGAGCAGCAAGACTGGCGGTAAGATGAAGTTTGGCGATACCGGTTATTCCTACCGCATCCTTCAGCTTGATGACTTGGATGGCGACGGGATCCTGGAGTTCTGGACCATCTTTCAACCGGAGGGCTCTTCCCAGGCCGAGTTAACGATGCATAAGTATAAGAATAACTGTTTTATTGCCGTGTTTACCGCCCGCGGTCAGTATGATCTGCAGTTTATGGACTACGAAGGCCAATTTGTCGTCCATGAAGTGAATTATCTTGCCGGCAACGCCAAAAGTGACCTGCTGACGGTGACCAGCCGGGTGTGGGACCTGCGGGACCACCAATTAAAGGGCGGGACGGACGTCTATCAAATGACCCGGGAGGATTACCGGCATTTTTCCCGCTCCCGGCAGCGCCCGGTCCTTTTTGGGCCGGAGGCCAAAAAAGAGCGGACCACCTTGTGCTGGGGCAAGGCCTTAAACAAACTGGCCGAGATCCCCTCCGGCGTCCGGGCGATCACGCCTTTGCTCCCGGGAAATGCGAACCTGCTCGAGTGGGAGTTGGAGCAGGCCATGGACGATGATATCGACGAAGAATATGTCTTTACCTATCTGGTTCCGTCGGCCACCAGCCCCAGCAAAATTTTGATCCAAGCCGCCATGGCCGACTGGGATTTTGAACGTTGTCGTTACCGGTTGGTCACGCTGCCCTTTCAAGCTTACGGGCGGGCGCGCGACCAGGAAGGGTACTTGTATAAATCGCTCTATATTTTACCGGGTAAAGGCCTGAACCATCTGGCGTTTTTAGGTAACGGCCCGGAACTGCCCTCCTTGAAACTGACCATTTTGAACAACAACGGCCTTTATATGGAGGAAGCGGCTGTCTTCAATGCCAATTGGCACCTGCAGTTTCTAGAGAAATATGAGAACCGGACCCTAAGCTATCAGGTGATCACCGCCGATTTGGATAAGGGAACCGGGTTGCTGAAGACAAAGGTCTATACGGCCCACCCGGAAGGGGCCTACCGCGAATTCGGGGCTTTTGTGCCCTCCGGGGAAGAAGTCCTGACGACCAGGGGTTATAAAGAAGGGTATTACCATATCGAAGAGCCGGTCTGGTCGACCGGCGGTTATGAATATCTGCTCTTGGCGACCTTCCATGAGAAGGTTGATCCTTTTGTCAACCGTTTGCCCGAAGCCAATTTCTCCGGGCCACTGGTGGAATATATTTTTAAGTACATGACGCCTTTCCGGATCCACCACTGGGTGGTGCGGGATCTGGACCGTGACGGGAAAGAAGAGGCCTTACTGTTAATGCGGACCGACGACAACCTTTGGGGGTGGCCCGAATACCGGGTCGGCCTCTTGCGCCAGGAGAACGGGTGGTTACAACTGCAGGAGCTTGGTCCGGTCTTTTCCAACCTAGGCGACGGGGAGCCGGCCAGTGGGGTTTACCTTGCCGATATTTTGGAAGGCCGGGAGACGGAGATCGTTTTTCTCCAACGGGAGTACGACCTGAAAACCAGAGGCCGCAAACTGCGGCTGGAGATCTATACCAAACAAGGACCGGCTTGGAAACGCGCCCACGAGATTGATCTGGTCTACGACGACCTGCAGCTCATCTCAGTCAATGGTGAACTTTGGCTCTATGGATTTGCGCGGGAAGGACAGAATAATGAGGAAGGAACCGTTTATGGGTTTGAATGGCGGAACGGGCGCTTTAGTTACCAACAAAGAAATCATGTTCCCCGTTTCAGTGCCTTTTTGGAGACCCTTCCCGCACGGCGGACCGACTTTTTGCGCCCCGCATATATGGTCTTTCCTCCGGGGGCGGGACAGCCGGCCGGAACAGACCAACCCTAACCGCCAGTGGGTTTTGGCCGGGGCGTGGTGGGGGCCGGGGGTCTGAAACGGCGGATCGGAGGAGGGATCCTTCTGGCTTACCGTTTGGTCGGGGTTGGGCTTTGGCTCCTTTTTCTTCTTACCGTCCCGCGGCGGGAGTGGCGGGCTTTATACCCAACCCTCATTTTTACGGCATTACTGGGGACCATCACCGACCTGCTGGGGGTCACCCTTGGCCAATGGGAATACATCGGACCGACGACCGGCGGTTTGAGTCTCTGGTCGGATTTGGGGATTGCCCCCCCGCAAGGGGGGTTTGCCGTTTATCTGTCGAAACGGTATCCCCGTTGGACCTGGTTAATCTGGTTTTTTTGGATGGGGGCCAACGCTTTGGGCGAATGGCTCTTTGTGCAGTGGGGACTCATCCGTTATCACCAATGGAATACTTTAAAAGCCAGCCTTTTTTATGTCCCCTTTTTTGCCCTCATCTTTCTTCAGGAACGGTGGTGGCGCCAACAGGCGTAAGCCGGCGGTAAAGTCCGCCGTTGAGCTGGGAAAAGCACCGTAACCCCAAATGGAGCCGGTGGCGGGCAAGGAATGAGGAAGCGGGAAGATGAATGAGGAATTGAGGGCGGGTAATCAAACGCAAGGTGAACCGGCGGCCGGGAGCTTATACTTGGTAACCACGCCCATTGGCAATCTGGAGGATTTAACCACCCGGGCGGCCCGGATCTTAAAGGAAGTGGATCTGATTGCCGCCGAAGATACCCGGCAGGCCAGGAAACTCCTGGCCCACCTCGGTATCCAACAGCGGATCGTCAGTTATTACCGGGAGAAGGAACAGGAAAGGGCGGCGCTGCTGCTGGAGTACCTGAAGAACGGGGCAAAGATCGCGCTGGTCAGCGATGCGGGGACGCCGGGGCTTTCCGATCCGGGTACTGTTTTGGTGGCCAAAGCGGTGGCCTCCGGCGTGCGGGTCGTCCCGGTGCCAGGGGTCTCGGCTTGCCTGGCGGCGCTGGTGGCTTCCGGTTTACCTACCGCGCGGTTTGTCTTCGAAGGTTTCTTGCCCCGGAAACCAAAGGAGAAAAAAGCCCGTTTAGCTGCTTTGGCCCAAGAAGAACGGACAATCGTCCTTTATGAAGCTCCCCACCGTTTAGTCGAAACCCTCGAGCTTCTTGCCCAGCAGCTTGGTCCGGGGCGGCCGGTGGTGATTGCCCGCGAATTAACGAAAAAATTCGAAGAGTTTTGGCGGGGGACGCTGGCGGAGGCGGTCCGGGTCTGGTCGGCCCGGGACGTGAGAGGCGAGTTTACGCTGGTCCTGGCGGGGCGGTCGCCGGAAACTGGGGAGGAGGAGCCGTCCGTGGTCGATTATGATTGCTTTTGCCAGGAGATTGAGGAGCGCTGCCGCACCGGGGAGAAAGCCTCCGCGGTAATTCGGGAGATTGCCCGGCGGGAGAATCTTTCCCGCAGTGCCCTTTATCAGTACTACCAAAAAAGAAAAGGGGATTAACTCCCCTTTGTTTTCCGAAGATCTGAAGACCAACCTCCAACCAGAAGGTTATGGAACCGGATGGCGTTAAGATACGTCTTTCATGGCATCCAAACAATTTTGGCAGATGTTTTTTTCCTTGAAATTCCGTACATTATCGGCATTTCCGCAGAAGATACAGGCCGGTTCATATTTCTTGAGGATGATCCTTTCCCCGTCGACGTAAATCTCTAAAGCATCTTTTTCTTCAATGCGAAGAGTGCGCCGTAGTTCGATGGGAATAACAACGCGTCCTAATTCGTCTACCTTTCGTACGATTCCGGTGGATTTCATCATGCATATATTCCTCCATTTCCGATAAGATTCGACAATGTACTACAAGTTAATTGTACCTTATTTTCCAAACAAAGTCAATGGAGGGAATAATTAATTTGGTTTTTTTATCAGAATGGCTTAAACCTTGACAAACCGGTTGACAATGGGTATTAATATATTAATAAATACCGGATAACCTTAAAAAGTGATGATGGGTAGGAGTAGTCTTCCTGAAACGTCGACAGCGAGCCGGGATGGTGGGAGCCGGCCGGGGACGGAGGGACGAAGATGGACCCGGAGCAGTACGCTGAAAGGGGGGCCGTCCGTCAGTAGGCGTACCGGTGGCGCCCGTTAACGCGCAAGGCCAGGGTTGGGCCCTGTCCGCCAAGTCCCTGTTTTTACGGGGAGAATTGGGGTGGTACCGCGGGAGATCCTCGCCCCCAAAGCATTGTCCCTTGGGTGGAGAGGTTTTTTTTATTACCAGTTTATATTAAGGAGGAGTTCGCCCATGGGAAAATTCTATGTGACTACACCAATTTATTATCCCAGTGACAATTTACATATCGGTCATGCATATACCACGGTGGTTGCCGATGCGTTGGCCCGTTACCACCGGCTGTTGGGGGAGGATGTTTATTTCCTCACCGGCACCGATGAGCATGGGCAAAAGATCCAACGCCGGGCGGCGGCGGCGGGCAAGACGCCGCAGGCGTTCGTTGACGAAATTGTCGACAATATTAGATCCTTATGGCGATTACTGAAAATAAGTAACGATGATTTTATCCGGACGACCGAGCCCCGCCACACCGATAAAGTGCAGCGCATCTTCCAACGGCTGTACGACCAAGGGGATATCTACAAAAGTGAGTACGAAGGGCTCTACTGTACACCGTGCGAAGCCTTCTGGCTGGAACGCCAGTTGGTGGACGGGAAGTGCCCTGATTGCGGGCGCGAAGTGGAAAAAGTCCGGGAAGAAAGCTACTTTTTCCGCTTGTCAAAATATGCCGACCGCCTCCTGGCCCACATTGAAGCGCATCCCGATTTCATCCAACCGGTCTCGCGAAGGAACGAGATGATCAATAATTTCCTCCGCCCGGGCCTGGAGGACCTTTGTGTTTCCCGGACGACTTTTTCGTGGGGGATTCCCGTCCCCTTTGACCAAAAACACGTGATCTACGTCTGGCTTGACGCTTTAACCAATTATATCACGGCTTTAGGCTACCCCGATGAGGTGGGTGAAGGCAGCCTTTTTGCCCGGTTTTGGCCTGCCGACCTGCACTTGATAGGGAAGGAGATTGTCCGGTTCCACACGATCATCTGGCCGATTATCCTGATGGCGTTAGGTTTGCCCCTGCCGAAACAGGTTTTTGGCCACGGGTGGTTGGTTTTGGACGGCGGAAAAATGTCCAAATCCAAAGGAAATGTGGTCGATCCTGTGGTTTTAGTGGAGAAATACGGTTTGGATGCCATCCGGTATTTCCTCCTGCGGGAAGTACCTTTTGGCGCGGACGGTGTCTATTCGGAGGAAGCGTTGGTCCTCCGGATTAATACGGACCTGGCCAATGACCTTGGGAATCTCCTCCACCGTACCCTTTCGATGGTGGAGAAGTTTGCCGGCGGGGTGGTGCCCGCGCCCGGGGTCTACAGGCCATTGGAAGAAGCGTTGGTGGCGGAGGCCAACCTGACGGTGGAGAAGGTCCAAAAACACATGGACAAACTGGAGGTCTCCGACGCGCTGGCGGCCATCTTTGCCCTGGTCGGGCAGGCCAACAAGTATATTGACGAGGCGGCGCCCTGGAGCCTGAACAAACAGGGCAACCGGGAGCAACTGGGTACGGTCCTTTATACGATGGTGGAAGTGATCCGGCTGAGTGCGGTCCTCCTCACGCCTTTCCTGGTGGAGACCCCGGCGCGGATCTTTGGCCAGTTGGGCCTTGATACGGACCCGACGGCGGAGGGCTTGGTGGCCGGGGGAAGATGGGGCCAGTACCCGGCCGGGACGAAAGTGCGTAAAGGGGACCCGCTTTTCCCGCGGATCGAATGGGAGAAGGAGACCGGGGCGCCGGCCGAAAAACCGGCTCCTGCGCCACCGAAGGCAGAGACGGCCCCGCCGGCGACGGAACCGGAGCAGATTACCTATGACGAGTTTGCCCGAATCCAGTTGCGGGTGGCCAAGGTCATGGCGGCGGAGCGGCTGGAAGGCACCGATAAACTCCTCCGTTTACAGGTCCGGCTGGGGAACGAAGAGCGACAGATTGTGGCCGGGATTGCCAAGTACTACCAACCGGAGGAGTTGGTCGGTAAAGAGATTGTGGTTGTGGCGAACCTGAAACCGGCCAAACTGCGGGGGGTCCTTTCCCAGGGCATGCTCCTGGCGGCAAGTAACGGTGACCGTTTGGCCCTTGTCGTTCCCGAGCAGACCGTAGGAGACGGGGCGGAAGTCCGATGAGGCTCTTCGACACCCATTGTCACCTGAACGACGAAACCTACCAGGCCGATCTGGCCGCCGTTTTAGCGCGGGCGCGCGCCGCAGGGGTGGTCCGGATGCTGGTGGTCGGGTATGATTTGCCTTCTTCCCGGCGGGCTTTGGCTTTGGCCGAAGCCGAAAACGGGGTTTATGCCGCGGTTGGGATTCACCCGCATGATGCGGCGGGGGTCACCGCCGCCGACCTTGAGTGCCTGGCCGAGCTGTTGGCCCGTCCGCAAGCGGTAGCCCTCGGGGAGATCGGCCTTGATTACCATTACGAGAATTCGCCCCGCCGGCGGCAACAGGAGGTTTTCCGGGCCCAGCTGGCCCTGGCGCGGAAGGCCGGAAAACCGGTGGTGATCCACGGGCGGGAAGCCCACGCCGATTTGGTGGCGACCCTGAAAGCGGAGGGCGGATCTTTCCAGGGGGTAATGCATTGTTATTCCGGGAGTAAAGAAGCGGCCCGCGAGTATTTGGAGATGGGCCTCTACATCTCGGTGGCCGGGCCAGTGACTTTTAAAAACGCCCGCAAACTGCCGGAGGTGGTGCCGGCCCTGCCGGTGGACCGTTTGTTGATCGAAACCGATGCGCCCTACTTGTCACCCCACCCCTGGCGGGGGCGGCGGAATGAGCCGGCTTATCTGGTGGCGGTGGCCGAACGGGTGGCGGAACTCCTGAAGCTACCGGTGGAGGCGGCGGCGGATCTAACCTGGAACAACGGCGCCGCCTGTTTTGGGCTGGCGGCGGAGGATAACGGGGCGTAAACGTACCGCGCCGTCGGCCGCGGCGAAACACCTTGGCACCGGGCGAAAAGGCGGGCAAGGAGAAAGCGTAACGAGGAACGAGCAACTGCGTGGGGAGGCACAATGGATGGCGAATATTTTTGCTTATCCGATTGAAGATCGTCTTTATCTTAATATTACCAACCGGTGTCCGAACCGTTGTGTCTTTTGTATTCGCCACAATGAGCACGGGGTCGGATACGACCTGTGGTTGGACCGGGAACCGTCGGTGGAGGAGGTCCTGGCGGCGGCCGGTGATGTCTCTGCCTACCGGGAAGTCGTCTTCTGCGGGTACGGTGAACCTTTACTCCGGTGGGAAGTGGTGGTTGGGGTCGCCCGGGCCCTGAAAGAACGTTACGGGGTACCGATCCGGATTAACACCAATGGTTTGGCCGAGGCGGTGCTGGGACGGCCGATCTTGCCTTCCCTGGCCGGCCTGGTGGATGTCATCTCGATCAGTTTAAATGCGGCCGACGCCGTGACGTACGACCGTTTATGCCATTCTGACCTGGGGACGGAGGCCTATCCGGCTTTGCTCCGTTTTATCCGCGACAGCAAGAAGTATATTCCGCGGGTTATCGTCACGGTGGTGGCGATCCCGGATTTTGATCCGGAACCCGCGCGGAGACTGGCCGGCGAACTCGGGGTGGAACTGCGGATTCGCACCTACCAAACCAGATAGACAAGCCGGATTTACCGGATATTACCAGCAGGAAACGATTGGTGGCGAAAGGAATAGTTTAGAAATAAAACCAGCTTCGGGTTCTCCATGGGCTGGCTTTTTCTGTAACGAAAAGCCTTTGGAGGAGGGATGATTTTGCAGGTTGAGAAGTTGTCGGCCTCTGGGTGGCGGTTGCCCGTCCGGTCCGGCACTTGTTGGGTGAACTTCCTGGCAGGACTGGCCTTTATGCTGTTGCTTTTTTACGCGTGGCGGCTGCAGACGATTGCGGTGACCGTGGACGGCGTGCCGTTGAAACTGACGACGACAGCGCCAACGGTCGAAGCGGCGCTGGCGAAAGCCGGGGTTGTTGTCCGTTCCGGTGATGAGGTCTTCCCCGGTCTGGACGCCAGAGTGCGGGAAGGGATGGCCGTTGCGATCCGGCGCGGGGTGGATTTTGTGATTGAGGCTGACGGACAAACGTTGGCGGTCCGGATGCCACCGGTAACGGCGGCCGAGGCCCTCCGGCGGGCCGGGATTGGTCTGGGGACGGCGGACCGTCTTTCTTTGCCCGCCGATGCCCAGGTCTGGGCTGGCTTGCGCCTGAAGGTGACGCGGGTAACCACGGAGTGTCTGACCATTGAAACAAAGATCGCGCCAAAAGTAGCTTATATTAACGATGCGAATTTGGACAAAGGAAAACAGCGGGTTGTTCACCCCGGCGAAGCCGGGGTTCTGGCGCGGGAGTACACCGTGGTTTATGAGGACGGACACGAGGTTTCCCGGCAGTTGACCGGGGAGCGGGTGGTGAAGCCGGCCGTGCAGAAAGTGATCGCCCGGGGAACGCGCCCGGTGGTCCGGACGGCGACCGTCGGCCGGGGGCAGACGATCCGTTACACCGATGTGCTAATCATGGAAGCTACGGCTTACGAACCGGGGCCCCAATCGTGCGGGATCTATGCCGACGGTTATACATACACGGGGAAAAAGGCCACCTACGGGATTGCGGCGGTTGACCCGAAGGTAATCCCGCTGGGGACCAAACTCTATATCGAAGGGTACGGTTTTGCCGCGGCCGAAGATATCGGCAGCGATATTAAAGGGAACCGGATCGATGTCTGTTATGATACCGTGCGCGAAGCGTTGCTCTGGGGGCGTAAACGCGTGAAAGTTTACATTTTAGCCCCCTGAGTTGCCCGGATTTTGAAACTTGGGAAAAAACCGGTTTTTTCCGGTCAAGGAAGAGGAATAGATTGCCTTTCGTCGAACCATTTGATAATGGAGGGAAAGCGAGGGGAAGGAGCGGTCTTTTCATGAATCTGGACAGGGTGTTGATAGCAGAAGGCGATCCGCACCTGGCTGAATTGATGGTGATCCGGCTTTCAAATGCCGGTTATCAGATGGCCACGTGTACCCAGGCGAATGAGGTATTGACGAAGGCGCTGGACTTTAAACCGGGCGTGGTGATTGTCGACCAGTATTTGGCGGATCAGGACGGATTGGAAGTCTGTTATGAATTAAGATTGCATTCGGCTACCCGTAACATGGGGATTATTCTTTTGACGCAAGAGGAGATTAACCTGGGCGATCTGATTGGGCTTGGGGTACGGATTGATACCCAGTTGGTTAAGCCATTTAAGCCAAAGGATATTTTGACGGCAGTAAATGCCTTGATGGCCGAGCGGCGGGCCACCACCAAGAACTCGCTGACGGGCTTTCCCGGCTGGGATGCCATGCGGCGGGCGATCACGGAACGGATAACGGCGAGTGTTGATTGCGATCTGCTCTTTATTGATATCAATAATTTCCGGATCTACAATCAATGCTACGGCTTCAGCGCCGGCGATGAGGCCTTGCGTTTAGTCTGCCGGTTGCTCCTGGAAGTTACCGATGAACTGGATTCGCCGGATGTTTTTATCACCCATATCCACGGCGATGATTTTACGGTCATGCTGCCGGTGGGCACCGGTGAGCAGGTCGGGCGCGCGCTGATTGACCGTTTTGACCGGGAGGTTCTTGAGCTTTACCTGGAAGACGACCGGGAACGGGGCGGGATGTATCTCCAAAAACCCGACGGTCGTCTCGAACAATGGCCTTTGATGTCGTTGTCGGTTGCGCTGCTCAACGGGATCATCAACAAATACCGCCATCCCCTGGAAACCAAGGCGGTTGGGGAAGAGCTGCTCAAGCGGCTGAAGGTCAAGCCCGGCAGTAATCTGCTGCCCGACCGGCCAAGCAGCTCCCCGGCTTAAGGGAACCGGGCGGAAGAACTCATAAATGAGGCATAATAAATTATGGGAACGGATTCCTCCTTGCCAAGTCAGGTGGTAAAAAATTACTGAAGAGAAGCGACTAAATTTAACCTCTCCCCGCCAAGTCCAGGAGTTGATGGCCAAATACCGGGTGGTGCCGAAGAAGGGCTTGGGCCAAAATTTCTTGGCGGATGCCAATATTCTCCGTAAAATTGTGGACGCGGCGGAACTCACCGCCGCGGATGTGGTTTTGGAGATTGGGACCGGGGTTGGTGCCCTGACGACCGCTTTATCCCAGGCCGCCGGGCAGGTAATTACGGTGGAGACCGACCGTACGCTCGCGCCGCTCCTGGCGGAGGTCCTGGCCGGGCGGGACAATATCCGGTTGGTTTTTGGTGATATTCTCAAGCATGACCCGGCGGCTTTATTACCGCCGGCTGTAACTGCTCCCAAAGTGGTGGCGAATTTACCCTATTATATAACCACCCCGATCCTCTTCCACCTCCTCGATGCCACCGTTTGCTGGCAACGCCTGGTTTTTTTAGTCCAAAAAGAAGTGGCCGACCGGATGGTTTCGCCGCCGGGCAACAAGGTATACGGCGCCCTTTCGGTGATGATCCAGTTGTCTTGCCATGTTGAACTGGCCGGGGTCGTGCCGCCGACGGTCTTTATCCCAAGGCCGAAGGTCCACTCGGCGATTGTCAAACTGACCCCGCGCCCGCGGGATTTTTCCCCCGCCACCGAGCGTTGTTTATCCCTTTTGGTGCGGACGGTTTTTTCCTCGCGCCGCAAGAACCTTTTCAATTCGCTCCGCGGAATCTTTTCCCAACTGGGGGGCGAAGCAAACGTGATGGAAGCCTTGCGCACCCTGGGGCTTGATCCGCAGCAAAGGGGCGAAACCCTTTCGCCGGCGGAGTTTTATGCTTTAGCCGAATCCTGCGGGAGGAACTTGCAAAGCCTGCCGAAAACTTAGCCTGTTGACCGAAGAGAGGATGAAGATGAACTTTATTAGCCCAAGCAAAGGACGACTTAGTTTCAACCAAATGTTCCGGGATCTCCTCGCCTTCATTAACGAACATCCCGATGATACCTACAAGATGATTGTCGGTACCGACTCCCAGGAGCGGCAGGATGTTTATTATGTGACGGCGGTTGTGATCTTGCGTGTGGGGAAGGGCGGGCGTTTTTATTACGCCAAGGAACGGCAGAAGGGACGGCTCTCGATGAAGCAGCGGATCTTTTTGGAGGCGGCCCGCAGTTTGGAGGTGGCTTCCCGGCTGGCCGGGAAGTTTATGGCTGTGGGGAAAACCGATTTTAATATCGAGATCCACTTGGATGTGGGACAACAAGGCCGAACCAAGGAGATCATCAGGGAAGTGGTGGGGATGGTGAACGGCAGCGGGTTTGACGCGCGGATCAAACCCGACTCCTACGGTGCTTCCAAGGTGGCGGATAAGTTCACCAAATAATCGTGGTTGACACTTTTATGGAGTTTTGTTATACTCTAGGCGAACAAATGTTTGGAGGGGG
>JAAYMP010000195.1 GCA_012521315.1 Bacillota bacterium | reverse complement strand
GTCAGGGCTCGGGGATCTGTTCGTGACGGCCGCCAGCCGGCATAGTAGAAACGCCTGGGCGGGCCGGGAGATCGGGAAAGGCCGCCGCCTCGAGGAAATTTTGGCCTCGACCCCAATGGTGGTTGAAGGAGTCCCTACCACCAAAGCGGCCTATGCGCTAAGCAAAAAGTTCCAGGTTGAGCTCCCGATCGTTGAGAAGATGTACCAGGTGTTGTTTGAGGATTATCCGCCCCGCCAGGCGGTGGAAGATCTGATGATCCGGGAGCGCCGTTCCGAAACGGAAGCAGTTTTCTGACCAACTTCCGGGGTTTCCAGCAATTGCGGAAAGGAATCCGGCCGGCGGTGCCGAAGATGGCATCGACGGCTACAGGAGGGAGCGATCAAAATGACCAAGAAACTAGTGGGAACGGGTTTTCTCCTGGTTTTGTTGGTATTGGCGATGGGTACCCCTTCAGGATCGGTAAATGTCCCGTTAAAAGCGGTCCGGGTTGGCGACGGTTTTGCCGGAGCGCTCCCGGATAATGCTTGGCGGGAAAACATGGCCGCTTATGACTTTGTTTTGCGCGAAGGCTTGAGTTTACGCCTTTTGGCCGGTTTCGATCAAGACCATTTATATCTGGGTTTTTCCGTCAAGGATCCTTTTTTAAACTTTGCGGATGATTTTTCCTTGGATTTTCGCGGCAGCGATCATCTGCGGCTCATTTTTTGGCCGCTGGGTCCAACGCCGGTAACTTTGTATCTGTTGCCCAGCAGTAAGATTAAAGAGCCGCTTTTGAACATCTCCGGGGTCTCCTGGCGCCAGACAAGCGTAACGGTGCGGTCGTCTTCCATGCCGGACGGCTATTTCTTAACCGTCGCCATTTCCCTGGCCAATTTGGGCGTCGCTCCTGGCCACCGGGAAATCCCGGTTCAGATCGGGGTGCATGAGGTCGGCGGCACCGGCGAGGCCAAAACCTACTGGCTTTTCGGCACGGGACCGCAAGACTATGCCACCTTGGTTCTTTCCCGCTAGAAAAGCCGTCCGACACTCGCGGTTTGTTGCCGATCATCGCGGCCTGCTTCTGCCCCGCAATTACCGTGATCGGGATACCCTAAAAAATTTACGAAGAAGGAAATATCGTCCGGTCCCGCTCGGGATGGCAACTGAACTTGTCTTCAAGAAGATCTTCATTTTCAACTAAAGGCAACCCGGAAGGGTTGTTTTTTTGTCCTATTTTGGGCCTGACCTTCATATAGTTAAACAGACCCCGGATCCCGGCGACCACGATCCGGCGGGGAATTTGCGCCGGAGAGGCATAACGGTTAGTTTTTTGTTGTATATATATTGAGATCAATTCCGGTGGAACGGATGCCAGAGAATTTAAGGCCTTTGGGAGGTGTGTGCGGGAAAGACGCTTGCCGTTTCGTTGAACTCGAAGCGAAAAAAGGGGGGAGGAGGATTGGAACGGTTTGATATCTTCAGAGATATCGCCGAACGGACAAATGGAAACATCTATATTGGTGTTGTCGGGCCGGTACGGACCGGAAAATCCACTTTCATCAAACGTTTTATGGAATTAATGGTTTTACCGAACATCAGTGATCAACACTATCGTGGGCGCACCTTGGATGAAATGCCCCAAAGTGGTGCCGGTAAAACGATCATGACGACGGAACCCAAGTTCATTCCGGATGATGCGGTTCCCCTCAAATTTGACCAGGTCGAACTGAAAGTACGGATGGTGGACTGTGTCGGGTATACCGTAGAAGGGGCCAGGGGTTATCAGGATGAGAAGGGACCGCGCATGGTGATTACGCCCTGGAGTGCAACGCCGGTTACTTTCCAGGCTGCGGCCGAGCTGGGCACGAGAAAGGTGATCCAGGACCATTCCACCATTGGCTTGGTGGTCACCACCGATGGGAGCATTACCGAGATCCCGCGGGAAAATTACCTGCCTGCGGAAGAGAAGGTCGTGGCGGAACTGGCTGCCCTGGGTAAACCCTTTGTTGTCCTTGTCAACTCGATTCATCCGGCAGCCACGGAGACTCTGGCCTTGGCTGAAGCATTACGGGAGAAATACAAAGTACCGGTGCTTACGGTGGATTGTTTGCGGATGGAAGCCGATGATGTGAACCGTATTATGCATAGTGTTTTAAAGATGTTCCCTGTTCAGGAGATCCAGGTCAATTTTGCGGATTGGATCGAAGAGCTCCCTGCCGACCATTGGCTCCGGTGTGCTTACGAGGAAGCAGTGATCACCGCGGTTGCCCCGGTGGAGAAAGTACAAGATATTGACGGGGTCTTGGCCAGCCTGAACGGTGTCGAACACATGGAGGCGGTTATGCTTGACCGGGTCGATCTGGGCAAGGGCACCGTCGTAATCCGGATCCAAACGGCTGAAGCCCTGTTCTATCAGGTGTTACAAGAGATGACCGGCCTGTCCCTACAGAACAATGAGGATCTTTTACGAAATGTCCAAGAACTGGTTGCGGTGCAAAAGGAATACCAAAGGGTCGCCGGGGCGCTTGAACAAGTACGCGCGACCGGTTACGGTCTGGTTATGCCGGAAATGGATGAGATCGAATTTGCCGAACCCCAGCTTATCCAGCAAGGGAGCCGGTGCGGGGTGCGCATTCGGGCGTCGGCCCCATCCTATCACTTCATCAAGGCCAATATCCAAACGGAAGTTATTCCGGTGGTTGGCACGGAGAAACAAGGGGAAGAATTTGTCCGCTTCATGTCGGAGGAATTTGAGAAAGATCCGGAAGGGATCTGGAAAACCGAGTTCTTTGGCAAAACCCTTCACGACTTGGTTAAGGAAGGGATTCAAGCCAAATTGAGCCGGATGCCGCCTCATGCCCAGGAAAAACTGCAAGAAACTCTGACCAAAATTTTAAATGAAGGCAGCGGCGGGCTGATCTGCATTATCATTTAGTGAACCCGTTTCTAGCTGGGAAAGCCGTGTAAAGCACGGCTTTAATTTTTTAGCGTGAAACCACAAAAATACCAAGATGATAGAGGCGGCGTAAATATTTTTCGGTTAGACGGAAGGAGAACGGGGAATTATCTAGAATAGATAAATGCAATTTCCAAGGGAACTATTGAATACTACTTTCCATAATGCGCCTTCGGGCGCAGCAGAAGGAGAAGGAGGTGAAGTTTGATGACGAAAACGGAGTTGATCGATCAAGTCGCCGAAAAATGTGGTTTAACGAAGAAAGACACGGGGAAAGCTATTGACGCGCTTTTTTCAGTGATGACTGAAACTTTATCCAAGGGAGACAAGATCCAACTGGTTGGGTTCGGCAGTTTTGAGGTGAAAGAGAGAAGCGCCCGGACGGGCCGGAATCCCCAAACCGGAGCTGCCATCCAAATTAAGGCCAGGAAGGTACCGGTCTTCAAACCGGGGAAAGCGCTGAAAGAAGCGGTGGCTCGTTAATCCCGCGCAACAATTTTCTTGTCCTTCGGAAAGGCACCGTTCATCTCGTTTTACAAGGCCCTCCCGTAATTTGGGGGCCTTTTATAATATGTTTTTTGACACACGCCGGAACTGTCTTTTATTTTTTACGTTCAAGTGTATATTGGACAGATCCCTATTGCGTTCTGGGAGGAGATTGGCTTTGAAATTCAAAACTGTCTTCCGGGAGATCCTGGAGGTCGTCCTGCCTGCGTTGGTTCTGTTTTTTTTCTTGCGCACCTTTGTCGTGGAAGCGCGGTATGTGCCCAGCCCGTCGATGCGACCGACGATCATCGAGTGGGACCGCTTTTTGGTGGAGAAGGTCTCCTATCGTTTCCGCGAACCCAGACGGGGTGATATTGTTGTTTTTCATCCAACAGAAAAGGCAAATTACCTTGCCAACGAGCAACAGGGCCTTCGGGGGGAACCGGTAAAACTGGATGACTTCATCAAACGGATCGTTGCTTTGCCCGGCGAGACCGTGGAGATTGCCGAAGGCAAAGTGTGGATTAACGGTGTTCCCCTCACGGAGGAGTATATTTCACCGGAACGCCGTCCCATCTATGAATTCGGGCCGATGACGGTGG
>JAAYMP010000194.1 GCA_012521315.1 Bacillota bacterium | reverse complement strand
TGGTCCGCTTCAACCGGGAATACGGCATGACCATTATCATGACCTCCAGTGAACTCAACGAGTTAAGAAGGATCTGCGACCGGATTGCCGTGGTTTACAACGGAAAAATCACCGGGATTCTGCCCCCGGATGCTTCCGACCGGGACTTTGGTCTCATGATCGCCGGCACGCAACCAACAAAGGAGGTGGGTTGAGATGGCATTGAACACGAACAAAGTTACTAATATCTTTACCTCCCACCATCTCAAAGCATGCTACGAAAAACTCGGCTTGCCACGCCTGATTATCAGCAGTTTCCTCCTGGCCCTTTTTATTTTGGCTTTTGTCATGAAAATGGACATCACCATCCTGCTGAGCGACTCCCTGGCGCGGATCGGCATGAACGGCCTCCTGGTCCTCGCCATGTTGCCAACCTTGGTAACCGGGGTCGGCCTCAACTTCGGCCTCCCCGTCGGTTTCGTTTGCGGCTTGGTCGGGGGCGTCATCAGCCTGGAGTATAATCTAACCGGGTTTACCGGCTTCTTCGTCGCCATTCTTTGCGCCATTCCGCTCGCCGTTCTGACCGGCTATTTATACGCCTCACTGCTGGACCGGGTCCGTGGCCAGGAGATGATGGTCGGGACCTATGTCGGTTTTGCGGTGGTGGCCGGCATGTGTATCTTCTGGTTGACGGCCCCCTTTAATAATCCGTCCATGATCTGGGCCATCGGCGGTCAGGGACTGCGCGTGACGATAACCTTGTATGAACACTATAGTAAAGTTCTCAACAACTTCCTGGCGTTTAAACTTTTTGGGGTGACCATCCCGACCGGATTGTTGTTGTTCTTTGGGTTATTCTGCTGGCTGGTCCATCTCTTCTTCCGCACCCGGACGGGACTGGCCATGCTTGCCACCGGGGCCAATCCCATGTACGCCAAATCTTCCGGGATTGACACCCGCGCCATGCGCTATACCAGTGTGATCATCTCCAATGTCCTCGCCGCCATTGGTGCTCTGGTTTACGCGCAAAGTTACGGGTTCCTCCAATTGTACACCGCGCCTTTGTATATGGCCTTCCCAGCGGTCGCTGCTGCCCTCATCGGCGGTGCTTCGCTGAAAAAAGCGACCGTCAGCCATATCATCATCGGAACTGTTCTCTTCCAAACCTTACTGACCATCGCTTTGCCGGTAACCCAAACCGTGTTGCGGGGTACCGACATCAGCGAGATCGCGCGCATGATCATCAGTAACGGTATGATCCTATACGCTCTAACAAGGAACGAAAGGGGGTAAAAGATAATGGCTGACGCAAAAGTTGCACCAAAAACCATATTAAAGAAGGAACCCGCCAAACAAGGTAATAAATCAAGCTTTGACCACGTCCTCAGCGAGCTGTCCGTTCCGCTTTTCTTTGCTTTGCTCTGTTTTGCCGGGGTCGTTGCCGCCGGTCTTAGCCCGCAGTTTTTGGTCAATGAGATCATTACCCGTTTGGCCCGGAACCTCTTTCTGGTCTTGTCGCTGATCATCCCTGTCCTGGCTGGGTTGGGGCTAAACTTTGGGATCGTGATCGGGGCCATGTCCGGGCAAGCGGCTTTGATCATCGTTACCCATCTGGAGATCGGGGGCCTTCCCGGGTTCTTGCTAGCCGCCCTGATCTCCGTTCCTTTCTCCGTTTTTCTTGGTTGGTTGACCGGTCTGGTGCTCAACCGCGCCAAGGGGCGGGAGATGGTGACCGGTTATATTTTAGGGTTCTTCGCCAACGGCCTTTACCAACTGGTCTTTTTAGTCCTGGTCGGAACCCTGATCCCCATGAACAATCCGAAGATGATGCTTTCTTCGGGGATTGGGCTCCGCAATACCATGGACTTGATCGCCATCAACCGGGCTCTGGACCGCGCCTTGTTCAGTTCATTAAAGCTGGGGCCCTTTGCCATCCCCTGGGCCACTTTCCTGGTCATTGGCCTTTTGTGCCTTTTCACCTCTTATTTTACCAAGACCAAACTCGGTCAGCAGATGCGCGCCGTCGGACAAGACAGGCACATTGCCGAAGTTTCCGGGATTAATGTCAACCGCACCCGGTTGATTGCCATCATCATCTCAACCGTCCTGGGCGCTTGGGGCCAACTAATCTACCTACAAAACCTCGGCACCTTTAACACTTATAACAGCCATGAGCAAGTCGGGATGTTCTCCATCGCCGCACTGCTGATTGGGGGCGCCTCCATCTCCAAAGCCACCATTTGGAATGCCATCATCGGCGTCTTGCTCTTCCACACCTTGTTCGTGGTTTCCCCCCTGGCCGGCCAGCGCATTCTGGGCATTCCCCAAGTCGGTGAGTACTTCCGGAGCTTCCTGGCTTACGGTGTGATCGCCGTCGCCTTGGCCCTCCACGCTTGGCAGAGCAAGAAACACGCGGCCAGCCTCCAAGCCGCCCAAGCCGAACATTTGCCGGAGGATTAGATTAAGCGAAAATTTAGAAAAGCTGGGTTTAAAATAGAAAGAAGTTGTTCGTTGGCGAGAACAACTTCTTTTTTTCTGTATTCCTTTTTCGTTTAAAAAAGATTTCCGTCCCGGAACCTTTAATTCTGTTATGGAGCCATAGCCCTAGCGTAATTGGAGCCATTCTTTGCAAATTTCTTTGAAAAAGGTGCTTTTAAGCATAAAAACAGGGTTTCCGGAAATCCTGGAAACCCTTGCCTTTTCTAATGGAGCCAGCGATCGGACTTGAACCGATAACCTGCTGATTACAAGTCAGCTGCTCTGCCAATTGAGCTACGCTGGCTTTTTTATAACAACGCCTAAAATTATAACACAACTTAAAAGGTCCGGCAAGAGCCAACCCGCCCAATACGCCAGAAAGCTTTTACAGTTTAAAATGGGCTTTGCGTGCTTTCAGTTCCGCCAATTTGGCGTCGTTGAACCGGTTGACGGTAGACAAGTAACCTGTAATCCTGCGTACTCTCCGGATCTCCGTCGACTGGCAGGATGGGCATTCCGCCGCAAAGATGCCCCGGTTCCCGCAGGCCAAACACTCATCGATGGGGAAGTTAATCCCGGCGTAACCGAGATCCGCCGCCGCCATGTGCCGGAGGATCTTCTCAAAAGCCTCCAGGTTATTAATGGGCGGCGCATCAAACTCCACGTAACTGATATGGCCCGCATTGGTGAACCGGTGGTAGGAGCCCTCCAGGTTGATCTTGTCGAAACAACTGATCTCCTGGTCGACCGGGACATGGAAACTGTTCGTGTAGTACTCCTTATCGGTGACACCGGGGATAACCCCGAACTGTTTACGGTCAATCGCGACGAACCGTCCGGATAGCCCTTCCGCCGGGGTGGCCAGGAGAGTATAGTTCAGATCGTACTCATCGGCCATCTCATCGACCCGCTGGCGCATGTGGCTGACAATCTCTAGTCCCAGCTGTTGGGCACCAAGGTCTTCTCCATGGTTTACACCGAGGAGCGCTGTTAAGGTTTCAGCCAGCCCGATAAAGCCAACGGAGAGGGTCCCGTGCTTAATCACCGGGCCAATCGGGTCTTCCGGTTTCAGTTTTTCGGAATCAAGGTATAAGTGCTGCCCCATTAAAAACGGCATGTCTTTGACCTTCAGTTTGCTTTGGACCCGGTAGCGGTGGTAAAGTTGACGGCAGGTCAGCGAAATAATCCGGTCCAGCTCGTTATAGAAGGCCTCCAAATTACCCTGGGCTTTGATGCCGATCCGGGGAAGATTGATCGTGGTAAAAGAAAGATTTCCCCGTCCGGTGGAGACTTCCGCCCCGTGGCGGTTGCCGATCACCCGGGTCCGGCAGCCCATATAGGCCACTTCCGTTCCGTACTGTCTGTTAAAGGACGAATCCATAAAGCTGAAAGTGGGATTCAGCCGCTGCGCCGCCACCCGCATCGCCAGTTGGAAGAGGTCATAGTTGGGATCGCCCGGCTCAAAGTTAATCCCCTTCTTCACCCGGAAAATGATGTTGGGGAAGATCGGCGTCTCGCCCCGGCCCAACCCTTTCTCGTGGGCCAAGAGCAGGGAGCGGGTCACCAACCGGCCTTCCGGGGACGTATCGGTCCCCAAGTTGATACTGCTAAACGGCACCTGCGCGCCGGCCCGGCTGTGCATGGAGTTTAAATTATAGATCAATGCCTCCATCGCCTGGTAGACATCATCTTCGGAACTCCCCTGGACAAAGGGGGCCATGTCACGGTCAAAAAAGGCGAAGGATTGGCCGCCATGCATGTCGTTCTGCGAACTTTGCAGGATAATGGCGGCTAACGCCGCGGCCGAAGCGATCCGCTTCGGCGGGCGGATATAGCCGTGCCCGGTATTAAAACCTTCCGTGAGCAACCTTCCCAAAGGAATCTGAATACAGGTTAAGGTCTTGCCGTAGAAATCCAGGTCATGAATATGGATGTCACCACTGATGTGGGCTTCGGAGAATTCCTCCGGGATTAAACGGTACAGGTAATACCTTTTACTGGCCGCCGAGGCAATCTGCAGCATTTTGGCGGAAGGCGAGTTGCTGACGTTGGCGTTTTCCCGGCTGGTTTCGATCAGGATCTCTTCCACCACATCCATCAGTTCGGATTTGGTCTCCCGCAAGCGCGTCCGGCGGTCCCGGTAGAGAATATAAGCCTTGGCCGTTTTGGCATGTCCGGTTTCGATCAAAACCTTTTCCACGGCATCCTGTACTTCTTCGACGGTCGGGATCCCGGTGGTTTTGGTTTTCGCCAGGTACTTCACGACAACCTGCGCCAGTTCTTCCGCCAGCTGTTTGTCTTCGCCGCCGACCGCCCGGGCTGCCCTAAAGATCGCCTCGGTGATCTTGCTGATCTCAAAGGGGACAATCCGGCCGTCCCGTTTCTGGATTGAACGAAAGATCCGTTCCGGAGGTGCGGTCGGGTTGCGAAACTGAACCAAGCGGGTTTTCTCCATTTTCTTTTCCAATTCTTCCTGGACTTTCGCCATCACAAATCCCCCACTATTCCTGTTTTTTCTTCGCCCCGAGGAGGTGCTGGAGTTCGCGCATGAAGATATCGAGGTCTTTAAATTGCCGATAAACCGAAGCAAAACGGACATAAGCCACTTCATCAATCTCTTTCAACCGCTCCATAATCAGTTCGCCAATCACGCTGCTGGGCGTTTCGGTCTCGTTCCGCTTCCGGATTGCCTGTTCGACTTCATCGGCAATCTTTTCAAAAGTTTCAAAGGAGAGCGGCCGTTTTTCGCAGGCTTTACGCAGTCCGTTAATGATCTTCTCCCGGTTAAAGGGCTCCCGCCGTCCGTCTTTTTTAATGATAATCAGGGGTTCTTCTTCAATGCGTTCATAAGTCGTAAACCGGCGTTCACAACCCAAACACTCCCGTCGCCGGCGGATCGCCACCCCTTCTTCGGAAGCACGGGAGTCAACCACCCTGCTCTCCGGATGATGGCAATAAGGGCATCGCACTTTTGACCCCCCTTATCATTGGCGCCAGTCGGCATTCACCCCTATATCTAGTGGCACTATTTATTATAACCCCTATATATTGTTTTGTCGAACCGTTTCTCTCTCTTGTATTCCTTTTCTTGGGTCATTTTTCGCCAAATAATTGTCCAAACCAAGCTTTTTCGCTATTTTCGACACGAACCGCCGTCAACAACTGCTTCCGGCCAGGTATCCGGTGGAAAAGGCGATCTGGAGGTTAAAGCCACCGGTATAGGCGTTCACATCAATCACTTCCCCCGCAAAATAAAGCCCCTTGACCAGCTTTGACTCCATGGTCGCCGGATTGATCTCTTTGACCGCAACACCGCCGGCGGTGACAATCGCCTCCGCAAGCGGCCGCAAGCCGACAATCTCTACTTCCAAACCTTTGAGAAGCGCCCCCAGACGTTCCCGTTCGGCTCTGGTGATCTGGTTGACCGGTTTGTCGGGCGGGATCTCCACCAGCGCCACGATCACCGGAATCAAAGCCCGCGGTAGGAGGTCGCCAAGGGCATTGTGGAAAACCTTCCGGGCGTACGCGGCAAAGTCCCGTTGCAGCCGTCGATCCAATTGTTCGAGGGTAAGCGCCGGTTTTAGATCAATGACCAGACGGTAATGGGTGTTTGGCTCCAGGTGGGTACTGGCCGAAAGCACCACCGGCCCGGAGACCCCAAAATGGGTAAAGAGCATCTCACCAAAGTCGGTGTAAATGGTCTCTCCATCCGCGGTTAAGACCTTGATGGCCACGTTTTTCAAGGAAAGACCCTGCACCGCACGGACCCATTCGGTGGCCGCTTCCAGGGGAACCAGCGCCGGTTTTAACGGGGTAATGGTATGGCCCAGCGCCGCCGCCAGGCGGTAACCGTCGCCGGTCGAACCCGTCTGGGGGTAGGAGCAGCCGCCAGTGGCAATGATCACCCGGCTAGCCGGGAAAATTTCGCCGCCGGCGAGTTTAACGCCGCACACCCGTCCCTCTTCGACCAAAACCGCCACCACCGTCCCGGTCTTGATCCGCACCCGGGCATGGGCCAAAAACTTTTCAAAAGCCCGTAAGACATCAAGGGAACGGTCGGTGGCGGGAAAGACCCGGCCACCCCTTTCCACCTTCGTGGGCAAGCCCCACTCCGTAAAGAAATTTATGACGTCCCGGTTCGTGAAACGGTGGAAAGCACTGTATAAAAATTTACCGTTCACCGGAATGTTGGCGATCATCCCTTCAATGTCCGTAATGTTGGTCAGGTTACACCGGCCCTTCCCGGTAATTAAAAGCTTCCGTCCCAACCGTTTATTTTTTTCGACCAAAAGGACGGAGCGGCCTCGCTCCCCGGCGGTCCCCGCCGCCATCATGCCCGCCGGTCCACCCCCAATGACCACAACCTGGTCCGTAGCCATGCCTTCTCCTCCCACCATCTTCATCAGTGACGCGCACCACCGCTCCCTTACATTTTACCACCCTTTTTCCGTAAAAAACGGGAACAGAACGGAACAAAAAAAAATTGCCACCGTTTGGTGGCTATCCAATTGCAACCTTTAAACCTTTAGATTAGAGTTACCGTAAACGCCTAAACCTACCCCGACTGCCGGCGTGGTCAGAGGCAGGGCGAGCCTCACCCCTCAGCTGGCGCCTGGCGTCGGAATGACGCTCTGCAAACCCTTTGCGAACACGAATCCGCAAAGAGTTTGTACTTAAATATTAACAGATTAGGAATGAATCTGCAATTTAGTTAACGGCTAATAATCAGAAATTAAGACTTGTTTCTTCCTTCTAGATCGTTCTTACTCGTTTTTCCTCCATTTTTCACCAAGTTTACCTTATTTCCGGATTGTAGCTGGGTTAACCGTTTGGCGCACGCCGCGGCCGCCGTACGGACCTTTTGCTCATCCCCGGCCAGAATCCTCCCCTCTTTCACCAACCACTTGCCATTAACCATTACCGCTGAAACATCACTGCCCCGTGCCGAATAGACCAGGAGGGAGACCGGGTTGAAACAGGGGGTTAAATGGTCCCGTTCCAGGTCAACCCCGATCAAATCCGCCTTCTTCCCCGGCTCCAAGCTCCCGATCTGGTCGCCCAAGCCCAGAGCGCGAGCCCCGTTGATCGTCGCCATCTTTAAAACAGTCTCGGCCGGCAAGACGGTGGGGTCACTGTTCGCCACTTTCTGCAAGAGGGAGGCGGTCCGCAGCTCGGTAAACATGTCAAGCCGGTTGTTGCTGGCCGCGCCGTCGGTCCCGAGGCTAACCGTCACCCCGGCCTTGAGCAACTGGGCCACCGGGGCAATGCCGCTGGCCAGTTTCATGTTGCTGGATGGGTTGTGGGCCACCGCCACCTTTTGTTTGGCCAAATAAGCGATCTCCCCTTCATCCAGCCACACGCCGTGGGCCATCAAGACCGGACGGGAAAAAAGCCCGTGTTCCGCCAAGTAAGCAACGGGGCGTTTCCCGTAGTTCTTTCCAATCTCCTCCAGTTCATCGCGGGTCTCCGCCACGTGGATATGGAGGGACAACTGATAATGCCGGGCCGCGGTGACAATCTGCCGGAGGGCCGCCGGCGATAAAGTGTAGGGCGCGTGGGGGCCCAACATGGCGGTAATCCGCCCGTCCGCCTTTCCTTTCCACTTTTTCGCCTGTTCAATTGCCTCTTCCAGTTTGGTTTCGACTTCGGCGTCGGAACCGAGCAGGCCGCGGGACAAGACGGCCCGGATCCCCGCTTCGGCCACCGCTTCCGCCACTTCATCCATGAAAAAATACTGATCGGCAAAGGTCGTCGTCCCCGAACATAACATCTCATTGATGGCCAGCCGCGTTCCGTAATAAACATCCTCGGCGGTTAAGTTTGCTTCCAAAGGCCAGATCTTCTCCTGTAACCAGGTGTAAAGGGGGTAGTCGTCCCCCAAACTTCGAAAAAGCACCATCGCCGCGTGCGTATGGGTATTAACCAACCCGGGCAGGACCAATTGCGTCCGCATCTCCGTCACCACGTCGGCGTCGTCCGCCACCCCATCCTGCCAGGGACCAACTTCGACAATTTTATCATCAACAATCTTCACATAGGCGTCTTGGATCGGCTCAGCCCCTTCGGCCATGGTCAGGAGCCATGCACAGTGAATGATCTCCGCTGGCATTACGCCACTCCTTTCTATCGTACCTTACCCGCTATTCAGGGTTCCCTCTGATCCACTGGTCAGTTGCCAATGTCCATCTCCGGCCGGAACCTACCTTACCAACTATTCAGGTATCTCTTCTGGTCCTCGGTTAATGTATCGATCTTTACCCCGTTGGCCTCCAAAGCCAACTGGGCTACCAAGTGATCAATCTTCTGCGGAACCTGATAAACTCCTGCCGCCAGCCCCCCCTCTTTCGCGGTGTCGATCAGATGCAGCAAGGACAGGATCTGCAGGGCAAAAGAGAGGTCCATAATCTCGGCGGGGTGACCATCACCGGCCGCCAGGTTGACCAGGCGCCCTTCGGCCAGCAGGTACAAGCAGCGTCCGTCTTTCAAATGATAAGCGGTGATGTTGGGCCGGGCTTCGGTGACCGCCGTCGCCATCCGCGCCAGGTCTTCTTTGTTGAATTCCACATCAAAATGGCCCGCATTGGCCAGAATCGCTCCGTCCTTCATAAGCATAAAATGGGGTTCGGCAAAGACATCCCGGCAGCCGGTCACCGCAATGAACAAGTCCCCGCGCCGGGCGGCTTCCAAGGCCGGCATCACCGTATAACCGTCCATTAAAGCCTCCAAGGCCTTGATCGGATCAACCTCGCAAATAATGACCCGGGCCCCCAAGCCTTTCGCCCGGAGGGCAACCCCCCGTCCACACCAACCGTAACCCGCCACCACCACCGTTTTCCCGGCCACGACCAGGTTGGTCGTGCGCATGATCCCGTCCCAGGTTGACTGGCCGGTACCATAGCGGTTATCAAAGAGGTGTTTGCAAAGGGCATCGTTAACCGCGATCATCGGAAAGGCCAACTCTCTTGCTTCCGCCATCGCC
>JAAYMP010000193.1 GCA_012521315.1 Bacillota bacterium | reverse complement strand
GCGGAGTGGCAGGCCACTTTGTTTTTTTGTGGGAAATGTTACTTTTCGGGCAGGGGCCGGATCATGTCGAGGACTCCTAAGACCATGTGGGCCAGGCCAAAACCCAGAATTCCGCTGCCGAGACGGCTCCGGCGCATGGTCGCCCCGAGCCCGGAGACCACCGCACCTAGTCCGGTCACGATCCAGCTGGTGGTGGTGCTCTTCATGCTGACACCTCCCGTTTCTAGTTTCTCCCCCCGGCGGCAGGAAATACGGACCAATTTTTAACGGGAGGGCGCCGGTCAAAAAAAGAAAGGCCACAGAGAAGCGGCCTTTAGGATATTTTCTCTTCGGCTTCAACAAGAGGCCAGTAAAGCCGGTCATAATATTCTTTAAGCATGCGGCGGGCCGAAAACTGTTGCGCACAGGTCTCGATACTGGCGTGCATCATCTGCGCCCATTTGGCTTTGTCCTGTTCGTAGGTGGGAAGGATTTCGGTGGTCAAGACACGGTATAAGGCATTTACATCATGGTTGTCCTGGTTGGGACCGACATAGCCGTCGCCGAACTGCCAGCCGTTGATGCCGTGCCGGCATCCCTCGACCCACCAGCCGTCCAAAGTACTGAAGTTAAGCACACCGTTCATTCCGGCCTTCATCCCCGAGGTTCCGCTGGCCTCCAGGGGCCGTTGGGGGTTGTTCAGCCAGAGATCGCAACCGCGGGTCAGGATCTGCCCGATCGCCATATCGTAGTTCTCCAGAAAGACTACTTTACTTGGGAACGCTTTGGCCATGGCGACAATCTTGGCCACCATGTTTTTACCGCCCTCATCCTGTGGGTGGGCTTTGCCGGAGAAAACCAGTTGGATCCGGTCGTTTTCCAGCAGGGGAAGGAGTTCTTCTGCATACTGGAAGATTAAATCGGCCCGTTTGTAGGTGGCGGCGCGCCGCGCAAAGCCGATTAACAGCGCATCCGGATTCAGCACTTGACCGGTACGGTGTTGGATCTCGGCCAGCAGCATTTGTTTGTTCGCTTGGTGCGCTTCGATTAAGTTGGCCCGGTGCGCTGCGGCCAAAGCCATCTTCGGCGCCTGCCAGGTGTTTTGGTGTACCCCATTGGTGATTGCGATGATGGGGGAAGCATCGCCCACCTGGTACCACATCTTCTGGGCCGTTTTCCCGTGCAGCGCCGAGACGGCGTTGCTCAGAGCGGAGAGACGGAGCCCCGCGACGGTCATGTTGAACGGGTCGCCCCCAATCTGTTTCATCTGTTCGTAAGAAAGCCCATTGTATGCACCGACGTAAGCGAGGGCCCCGTGGTGGTGGGCTTCGTTTCCGGCCGGAACCGGCGTGTGGGTGGTGAAAACAATCTGCCGGCGGGTGGCGTGCAAAGCTTGGTGAAAAGAGAGTCCGGCCGCCATCTTCTCCCGGATCAACTCGATCCCGGCCAGCACGGCGTGGCCTTCGTTAAAATGGTAAATGTCCACGGCGAGCCCCAGGGCGCGGAGGGCCCGTACGCCACCGATGCCGAGGATGATTTCCTGGGCGATCCGGTCGTCGCCACTGCCCCGGTAGAGGGAGTGGGTTAACCACGGCTCCTTATTCTCCGGCCAATCGGCGTCCAGTAGGTAGAGGGGGGCATTGCCATAATGGTCGACCAGCCAGACTTTGCAGGTGACCGGGTGCTGTTTGATGGTTACTTGAACCTTGACGCCGGTGTCTTTGAGAAAAGATGGGATCTTGAATTCCGGGGCGAGGTCGTAGGGGTAACCTCGCTCGTTAATAAACTGGGCGGTATATCCTTTCCGCCAGAGAATACCGACCCCGACGACGGGGTAACCATCATCGGCCGCCGCTTTTAAATAATCTCCGGCCAACACCCCCAACCCCCCGGAGTAGATGGGGAAATCAGGGTGTAACCCAAATTCCATGCAAAAATAGGCGACCGCGGGAACCTTGCCTTTCGTACCCATTAGCGAGCCTCCTTCAAAAAAAAACAAATGTAGAGGATTATGAATGGGGAGAATGATAGAAAGCGTAACATAAAACTGTAACCGATTCTTAATATACCATAAAAGACGTGCTAAATACAGGTTTAAAAATTTCCAAATTAACATAAACGATGATTTGTTCAGCCAAAAGGAGGTTGCTGGAATGGTTTGGCGTTTTTGGGTGACCCTTGTCGGACTGGCCCTGGCTTTCATTAATCTGTTTTTGGCGGCCGCCGTTTACGTGGACGCGAAAAAAAGGGGTGTTGGCCAGTTAAACCTGCCGCCCGGTCTGTGGGCGCTCGTAACCTTTTTCTTTCCTTTGTGGGGCTTTTTTATCTATTGGTTGATGCACCATTCCATTTTGGTCGTTCGGGATCGCCCGCCCTTTTAAGCATTGGCCGGCTGTTCTTTGGGGCATACTGAAGATAATTCGGCGTTTTCGTCTATTCGCGCGCAAAGGAGCTTTCGTCGATGCATCATGTAAAGATCCATGCCCCGTCCAGTCTGAACTTCCAAAATCCCTTTTTACACCTGTGGTATCCGGGTCATAATGAGTCTTTCCAGGAATACCCGGTCTCTTCGTGGGACGATTATGGGCCCGTCTTTGAGCTCGACATCAACCGGAACTATTTTTGCTTTAAGTTTGGTGATCGAAGCGGCCCGGAGACCAAATGGGAGAATCTGGAGCGCTGTTACGGCCAGCACTTGGGGGTTGAGGTCTGGACGGTTGCCGTTCATAATGAGGTTTATCCTGAGCGGCCGGCGGCCGTGGTTGGCGCCATCAATGACCTTTGCGCCGAGATCGTTCCTTTGCTCCGGGAGAACCAGTACTTGCCCGATACGGATGTCAGCGGCCAAGGAGTGGTCTCCATGCTGGGGGCCACTTATCTGAAGGACGGGACGACCCTTTTTGGCTTTTTTCACCCGCGGGCGGCCCAGGTTTATGTGGTCGGGAACTTTAACGACTGGCAATCGCCCTACCACCGGCGGCCCGATCCGTCCAAATTCCTGCCGATGAAGTTATACCGCGGTATTCATGGCCTGCCCAATATTTGGGCCCTCCGGACCGCTTTGCCCGATCCGGCCGACCCCAAGAAGAATAATTACCAATTCCTGATTGTGGGCGGGGTCCCCCTGAACGATATGCAACAACCGGTCAAACTGGCGCAGGATCCCTACGCCCGGCGCTACGGGCCGGATTATAACCGCAATAACTGTGTAGTGATCGATCCTTCGGCTTACCGGTGGCAGGATGAGGGTTGGCGGACCCCGCCGGTGGACCGGTTGATCCTCTATGAGTTGAATGTGTACGGCTTTACCGACCAAGCGCCGGACTTGCCGGCCGCGATCACGGGGACCTTTCGGGGTCTCACTCAACGGATCAAGGAAGGCTATTTCAATAATCTGGGGGTTACGGCTTTGGCCCTGATGCCGACCTCCGAAGCGCCGACAGCCTTGAGCGACAACCGTTTGGGTTACGATCCCAGCGGGTTTATGACGATTGAACGGGACTTTGGCACCTGCGACGATTTCCGGGCGTTGGTTGACACCGCGCACCAGCATGGGCTGGCGGTCATTGTCGACCAAGTCTTCAATCATACTTCCAACTATTTCAACCCGCTTTGGCAATTGATCCATGACGGGACGGAAGGCGGCTTTTATTTTTCCGGGACGACCCCGTGGGGGAACCGGGTGGCGACCGAGAAGGAAGAAGTCCAGAATATGTTGATTGACGCCTGCAAGTTGTTTATCAAGGAATACCGGATCGACGGTTTTCGTTTTGATGCGACCCATAGTTCATGGTTGGACCATACCTTTCTCCGGCGCTTAGCCCATGAAATTAAAGACAAGGGTTTTAAACCCGATTGCATTCTAATCGCCGAGAACCTCCCCAACGAGCCCGATCTGAACCTGCAAGGGTATAACGGGTATGCCCAGTGGTGCGACGCTTTTCACGATAAGATCAAGGCTTTGCTCCGCGAGGGAATCTTCCGGGACTGGACGGATAATTCCCCCACCCACCTGGGAAGTATTTTCTACTTTAGCAAGGACTTTTTCGCGGCCCACACCAACAATGTGGTCAACTACTGTGAGAGCCATGATGAAAACAGCGTCCCCTACGAAGTGGCGACGAGCGGTGATGGCTTAATCTGGGCTCCGGCGAAGGAACGCAAGGCCCGGTTGGGCCTGTTCGCTACCATGGTGGCGTTGGGACAGCCCATGATCTACATGGGACAGGAATTTGGCGTGGAACGCCCCCGGAACCGGATTGACCTGGATTGGCCGGTGTTCTTACGCAAGCACCACTATTACCAGTGGGCGGCCGCTTTAATCCGTTTACGCCGCCGTTATCCCGGACTGCGGGTCTACGGGTATGACCCCGCACCGGAAGGGAAGTTTGCCTGGCTGTTGGGGCCCTGGCTCAGCGCGAAGCACGGCGGGGAGAAAAAAGTGATCGGGTGGACGACCAATCCTAACGGGAACCCGTGGGAACGGATGGTGGTGCTCTTAAATTTCGAGCCTTACGAAGTAATGGTCGATCTGGAGTTTCCCCTCCCCGGTTACTGGGTGAAACTGGCGGATATCGACGGGGTCAATGACTTGCCCCCGGAGGGGGAGAATTCCACCGGCCATCCGACCGCCATTAAAACCAACGGGCATTTTGGCGGTTTTCTCCTGCCATCTTCTAGCGGGTTCATCTATAAATGGGAAGCAGCCCTTGATTAACAGGCGGCCGGCGTGCGGTCAACATAAAAGGCAGGGAGTTTGTGTTTTATTTACTTTTTGTAGGCTGTATATCCCCTCTTCTCCTCCTCATATAATACATGTGCGAGGGGGGGAGTATTTTGTCCACAATCCAGATTGGTACCGGGTCCCGCTTTGATTTAAGATCAAGTTTTGAAAAAGAGCTTACCCGCTGGGAAAAAGAGGGAATCAAGTTCCAGGTCCAAGAGGAAAAAATGGGGAAGTTTAAGTTCCTCAACCTCACGCTGGGGAAACCGGACCGGGAGACCACGAAACAGGAAGAAGCGATTTTCCGGCATAATCTGGCTTTGGTGGTAACAAACCTGCTTTTGGGGCAAGTATCCCACCATCTCTTGCGGCGCATGATCCGGGTTGACCACCCCTACCTCACCGCGGAAGAAGCAGACGTCCTTTCCCAAAAAGTCATCGCCACTTTGTCGGCGGGGGAAAAGGAAGAATGGGTTTTGCGGGTGCAGAACGAAGTCAATAGTTTTCTCAGTGAAAACAAGGCTATTTTTTTAGAAGGTTTTTTCCGCTTCCGCCTTAAGGATTTCGTGCACCAACTGAAGGAAAACTTGGAAGAAGCCATCGATCAACTGCTGGCGGACAAGGAATACCAGGAGTTCATCAAACTCCTCCGCTATTTTGTGGAGATCCAGGAACCCAAGATCCTCGAGGTCCATGTCCTTTTTTATTCGAAGGAAAAATTCCGCCTTTTGGACGAAGAGGAAAAACCGTTGGAACACGATTATCTCTTAAAAGTCCTTGGCGATCTGAAGGATGAGGGGTTAAAATATGAGGATTTGTTGCTCAGCGCCTTAATTACCCTTTCCCCCCAACGGATCATCCTCCACCATTCGGAGAAGACCAGTATTGTCAAGACCATTCTGAATGTCTTTACCGAAAGGGTGACTTTCTGTCGCGATTGCGAACTCTGCCGCAGTCTTGAGGAGCATAAATAATCCCATAAAGGGATTTTTTTTGCCTGCACAAATTGTTTGATAATACACATCTGGTATAATACAATAGAATAAACTAAATAGAATGGAGAAGAAAGACGATGCGCAAACGACGCTTTTTTTCTGGATTGTTTCTATTATTAACTCTTGTTTTGTGATCCGCTTTATCCGGTTGTTCGTCTAGGCGCCCGGTGCCAAAATATCAAAGACGAATAACATCAATTAGCAACAATTGTTATTACCCCTTAAATCTTAGATTTAGAAAATGTACTTGGAATAACCCATTGGTAAACCCAGTGCAATAGTACCAACTCGACTGTGAAGGGATGGAAAAAGACAGTTTAAATATAAAAAGGGATTTGGTGGGGATTTTTGAAGCGCGATCAAGAATTCACCCAATGAGTGTTGTCGCTAAAAAAAGCTAAATAAAATAATTAATGCGTATATAGGATCGGGTCCTTGAATAAGGGGAGGTGTTTTTGTGCGAAGAACCAAAATAATTTGTACTTTAGGACCGGCTGTGGATGACGAGAAGATCCTGCGGGAACTCATCGTCAACGGGATGAACGCGGCGCGACTCAACTTTTCCCATGGGACCCATGAAGAGCAAAAACAGCGGGTCGACCGGTTTAAAAAGGTAAGGGATAGTATGAAACTGCCGATTCCTCTCCTTTTGGACACCAAGGGGCCGGAGATCCGGATGGGGAAGTTTACCGGGGGCGAGGTTACTTTAAAAAAGGGCCAGCGGTTCATCCTGACCAGTGAGGAGATGATTGGGGATGAGACCCGAACGACCGTTTCGTACAAGGATTTATACAAGGATGTGAAAAAATACGACCGGATTCTGCTCAATGACGGACTGATCGAACTGATAGTGGAAGAGATCAAAGGCCAAGAGATCCACTGTATTGTGCGGAATGGCGGTGTGCTCCGGAACAACCAAGGGGTTAATGTGCCGGATGCCAACATCAATCTGCCTTCTTTGACCCCGCAGGATATTAAGGATATCATCTTCGGGATTGAAAATGATTTTGATTTTATTGCCGCTTCCTTTGTGCGTAAACCCGAGGATGTGCTCAATATCCGGAAGGTTCTGGAGGAACACGGCGGAGCCGATCTGAAAATCATCGCGAAGATCGAAAACCGGCAGGGGATCAATAATTTTGACGAGATCTTGAAGGTGGCGGACGGGATTATGGTCGCCCGCGGCGACTTGGGGGTCGAGATTCCCGTCGAAGAAGTGCCGATTGTGCAAAAGGCTTTGATCGAGAAGTGTTACCGCTGCGGCAAACCGGTGATTACGGCCACCCAGATGCTGGACTCGATGATCAGGAATCCCCGGCCCACCAGGGCG
>JAAYMP010000192.1 GCA_012521315.1 Bacillota bacterium | reverse complement strand
TCATGCCGACCATATGGATGCGGAGGCGGCCAAGTTTAGGGAAGCCCTCCGCCAGCATCCGGGCGACGGCGGAAGCTGGACCGCCTATAACCGGATCCTCAAACGGTCTGTCTATTTGCTGGATTTGGAGGCGGAGGAGAGCAGGGACCAGACAAACTAATTAGAATCGGCAGGCGGAGGGAACAATAGATTATGGACAAGAACGGGGACAAGAACGGGGCGAAAGAAGAAAAAGCAGAATACGAAGGGCAACGGCCGGCGCGCAAGATTGCCTTCTATACCCTGGGGTGTAAGGTCAATCAGTTTGATACCGAGGGTTTGATCACGGAAAGCCGGGCGCGCGGTTATGAAGTGGTGGCTTTTGACGAGTCGGCGGCGGTCTATGTAATTAATACCTGCACCGTGACGAAGGAGGCCGAACGGAAAGCCAGGCAACTGATGAGAAGGGTAAAACGGCAGCACCCCGACGCCTTCCTGGTGGTGACTGGTTGTTTTGCCCAGACCGGTGCGGAGGTCTTAACCGCGCTTCCGGAGGTAGACTTGGTGGTCGGGGTGGCAGGCCGGGGCCGTCTTTTCCAGCTTCTGGAGGAAGAATTGACGGCCCGCCGGAAAAATTGGGTGCTTAATTGGACGGAGGCGGACGGCTTTGAGGTTTTTACCCCGGAATTTTCCGGCCAAACCCGGGCCTTCTTGAAGGTGGAAGACGGTTGCCAAGCCTTTTGCAGTTACTGTAAGATCCCCTTTGCCCGCGGACCGGTCCGCAGTCTCCCCCCGGCGCAGGTAATGAAGGAGATCGAACGGCTTTTAGCCTTAGACTATAAAGAGATCGTCTTGGTCGGGATTCACCTGGGCCATTACGGGATTGATCTTGGCACGAATTTGGCTTCGTTGTTGGCCGAGATTGAGCAGGAGTGGGGCGGAAAGAGACCGGAGTGGCGTTTGCGGTTGGGTTCGGTCGACCCAACGGATTTTACCCCCCAGTTGATGGAGGTGCTTATCCCCTCGACTCTGCTCTGTAACCATTTGCACATTCCCTTGCAAAGCGGCAGCGGGAAGATGCTTTCCCTGATGAACAGGGACTACTCGCCCGATGATTACGCCGGCCTCGTGACCCTGCTGCGCAACGGCCGTCCAGGGTTGGCGGTAACCACCGATTTGATGGTCGGCTTTCCCGGGGAAGCGGAGGCCGATTTTGACGAAACGTTAAATTTTATCCAAGCCATCGGCTTTGCCAAGGTCCACATTTTCCCTTATTCCCTGCGGCCGGGGACGAAAGCGGCGCAAATGAAGGGCCACTTACCGCGGCGGGTTAAGGAAGAACGGGTGAAAAGAGCGGAGGCGATCGCCCGCGCTTTGGCCCAAGCCTACTGGAAGCGCCTGCTTGACCAGGTAGTTGAGGTGTTAGTTGAGGAGACCAACCGGGACGGCTATGGTGAAGGGTTGGCCCGGGAGTATGTCCGGGTACAGGTCAAAGAGGTGCAAGAACCAAACACCCTCTTACACGCCAGGATCATCCGGGCCGACCGGGAGCCGTTGACCGGGGTGGCGGTGGCGCCCCCAGCCGGGTTTGGCGGATGAAATAATCATCTTGGAAAAAGGATATTTCTTCTCCTTGTCGAACTTTGAATTTGGGGAAGGAGGTTAGAAGGTGAGCGACTGTATTTTTTGCCTAATTGCCCGGAAAGAAATTCCCGCGCAGATTCTTTTGGAAACGGAAGAAGTTTTAGCGTTTAAGGATATTAATCCGGTAGCCCCTCGCCATATTCTGCTGATCCCAAAGAAACACATCAGTAGTGTGATGGACCCGCAGCTTCCCACTTCGCCGCAGTTGACGGCAGAACTTTTTTCCGCGCTGCAGCAGTTGATGGCGGATGCAAAAGACGGTTTCCGCGTGGTGATTAACCGTGGTGAACATGCCGGCGAATCTGTTCCCCATCTTCATCTTCATTTGCTGAGCGGTCGGGAGCTTGCGTGGCCGCCCGGTTAATTGACGGATTGGTCAAGATGTAGTATAATATCATCTTAATATGTTTTCTTTTTGGATTTTATGTGCCTGTGGATTTATGTGGGCAGCGAGGGGAGGGAAGTAGATCGTGGCCGAAGTTAAGATCGGGAAAAACGAATCCCTGGATAGTGCCCTGCGCCGGTTTAAGCGACAGTGTCAGCGCTCGGGGATCCTGGCGGAAATTAGGAAACGCGAACATTACGATAAGCCTAGCGTAAGACGGAAAAAGAAATCGGAAGCCGCCCGGAAGAAAAACAGGAGGTTTTCCTAATCGTTGAGTCGAACAAGGTTCACCCACTATCGGGTGGACCTTTTTAATATTTTTCACAATTATAAACTATACGGGGAAACTATTTGTTCTTTGCCTCGTTAAAACATAATGCCTAATGCATAATTGTTTTGGTTATGACCCGACTTATTATTTGTCTTATATCGCACAGCCGAAAAGAAAAGGGGGATGTGGATGCCACGGAAGCGGTTCATCAAAATCAGTCCGTTTACTTTTATTTTCTTGCTTATTGCCTTGGTGGTTACGGTCTTTTCCTACCGGAACGTCGACGACGGGGGGACGGATTTGCTATATATCATTCCTTTGGACGGAAACATTTCGGGGGGGACCGCCGATTTTATCGCCCGGGCGTTGGCTGAAGCCCAGCAACGGCAGGCGGACGGGATTATTTTAGTGTTAAAAACCTTTGGTGGGTTTGCCGATTCGATGACGGAGATTGGGGACGCGATCAACAAGTCGAAGATTCCGGTTGATGTTTATATCGAAGGGCGTGCCATCTCGGCCGGGGCTTACATCGCCTTGTGCGGCAACCGGATCGCGATCTCGCCCGACGGGGTGATCGGTGCTTCCCAGCCCCTTGTTGCCGACGGCACGCCGGCTCCGAAAAAAACAACGGCGGCCTTTCGGAAGATGTTCCGTGCGGTGGCGGAAGCCCGCGCCCAGCGCAAAGGGATCGACCTTGATCCGTTGATCGCCGAGGCGATGGTCGATCCGGAAGTCGAAGTCGAAGGGGTGGTGGCCAAAGGGGAGTTGCTGGCGCTTACCGCCCGCGAAGCGCTGGCGCACCATTATGCCGATTTGATCGCGGATAATCTGAATGAAGCCATTATTGCCCTGGGGTTCGACAACTTAAAGACAGTTTATGTCAAACAGACGCCCGTGGAGAGTCTGGTGCGGTTTCTGACTGACCCGGTGATCAGCCCGCTCTTGTTGACCATTGGTTTTACCGCCTTGATTGTTGAGGTTTTTACCGCCGGGTTTGGGGCGGCCGGTATTATCGGTATCATTGCGTTGTTCTTATTCTTTGGGGCGCGCATTTTTTCGGGTTTGGCCGGGATGGAAGTACTCCTCCTCTTTTTCTTTGGCGTCATTTTACTGGCGGTGGAGGCCTTTTTCATCCCGGGGTTTGGCCTTGCCGGGGTCCTCGGTTTAATCGCGATGGCGGGAAGCATCATTATGTCCTATGCTTC
>JAAYMP010000191.1 GCA_012521315.1 Bacillota bacterium | reverse complement strand
CCGGCCCCTTGAAACAGGTGATCCCGGTCAATATTAGCCGGCTTCCCCAGGCGGAGATTGAGGACCTGCGGGCGGGGATCGTCTGCCACGGCGAAGAGAAATGGCGGATCCTCGAGGGGTATCAGAACTGAAGGCGGGAAAATAAAACCTGGAGGAGAAGGATCCTCCAGGTGAACATGGGCGATGTACCGACCTTCGCGCCGGCTAACAAGAATACCTTGGGACCGCATGGCGGTCACCTTTGCTGGCACCCTGGCTAACCTTTGCTCGAACCCGGTTCCTACCTCCTAAAACCATCTTTCCGTCCCCGCGCGGCAAGAAACGGGCTCTGCACTCGGCCCCAACAACTCCATCCGCTTCGCTCAGATTAAATCAGATCAAATTGGTGGGACCTTTGCGCCGACCGGTCCAGGTGAGGCTAAACCTAAGCCAAAACCAGAATCGATCTTTGCTCGACCTCCTTTGACCGGTGCCAGCCTGATCTGACAGGGTCAAATTCAGTCTTCGTTCGGCCGGACATCCACCATTTATATTTTACCCGGAGCGGGCGGGATTATGCTTTTTACGGGCATGGGCTGCCCGGGAGAAAATAGGCGGTAGAAGGAGAAAATAATTTACTTGAGGAGGAAATACTTTAAGATAGTAGAATAATCTTAACGTTATGTGATTTTTTGCGCAATTCGAGGAGGGTTTAGTTTGAAGAGTTACAGTGTGGATAAGATTCGAAACATTGCCCTGGTTGGTCATGGCGGATGCGGAAAAACGATGATTGCCGAGGCTATGCTCTACCAGACCAAAGCGGTCGACCGGTTTGGTCAAGTCGATGATGGAACTTCCGTCATGGACCATGATGCGGAGGAAATTAAAAGAAAGATCTCGATCAACACCTCCCTCGCGCCGGTGGAATTTGAAGACCACAAAATAAATCTCCTTGATACGCCCGGCTTTTTTGATTTTTTCGGGGAAGTCAAAGCCGGGGTCCGGGTTGCCGATGCCGGACTGGTTGTGGTTTGCGCGGTCGGCGGCGTTGAAGTCGGTACCGAAAAGGTCTGGGCTTATCTGGATGAAAGAGACCTGCCCAGGATTGTCTTCATCAATAAAATGGACCGGGAAAACGCCAATTTCCAGCAAGTTTATGAAGCATTAAAAGCAAAGTTTGGGAACAAATTGATTCCGGTCCAAATCCCGATTGGTTCCGCTGAAAACTTCCGGGGAGTTGCCGATGTTATAACGGGCAAGGCTTATATTGACGGGAAAGAAGCCGAAATCCCGGCCGAATTAAAAGACCAGGTGGAAGAGTATTACCATCTCCTCCTGGAAGCAGCCGCCGAGACCGATGATGAACTGCTGACCAAATACTTGGAGGGTGAAGAATTAACCAAAGAGGAAGTTTTAAACGGGTTCCGGAAGGGAACGATGAGCAATCAGATTGTCCCCGTCATGTGCGGTTCGGCCATAAAGAATATCGGCATTGAGGCGTTGATGAAGAAAGTGGTGGAAGCACTTCCGTCCCCCGCTGATGTTAAGCCGGAGATTGCGGCCAACCCGCAGAATAATGAGGAGACCGAGCTGAAGGCGGACGCCAATGGCCCGACGGCGGCGCTCGTCTTTAAAACCATGGCCGACCCCTTCGTGGGTAAATTAACCCTCTTCCGCGTTTATTCCGGCAAAGTGAAGTCCGACTCTTCCCTCTGGAATGCTTCCCAGAACCAGGAAGAACGGATCGGTCAACTATTCTTAATTAAAGGTAAAACCCAGATTCCCGTGGCCGAACTTGTCGCCGGTGATCTGGGGGCCGTGGCCAAACTTCAGATGACGAAGACCAATGACACCTTGTGCACGAAAGGGGCCCCTTACCTTCTCAAGAAAGTCGATTTCCCGACCCCCAAATTTACCTTGGCGGTGGTGGCGAAGAACAAGGGCGACGAGGATAAGATCAGTAGCGGTTTAAGCCGGCTGGAGGACGAAGACCCCACCATCAAAGTGGAAAAGGATACGACCACCAAAGAGATGCTCCTTTCCGGGCTTGGCGATTTACACCTGGAAGTGACCGTCAGCAAGATGCAGAAGAAGTTTGGCGCCCAAGTTGAGTTGAAGGATCCCAAGATCCCTTACAAAGAGACGATCAAAGGGAAAGTGCAGGTCGAAGGGAAACACAAGAAACAATCGGGCGGGCGGGGCCAATACGGCCACGTCTGGTTGGAGATGGAACCGCTACCGCCCGGTGCTAACTTTGAATTCGTTGACAAGATCTTTGGCGGAGCCGTCCCGCGGCAGTATATCCCGGCCGTCGAAAAAGGGGTCCGGGAAACCATGGAAGAAGGGGTGCTGGCCGGCTATCCGGTGATTGACGTCAAAGTGACGCTTTACGACGGTTCCTACCATAGCGTGGACTCCTCGGAAATGGCCTTCAAGATTGCCGCTTCGATGGCGTTCAAGAAAGGCTTTATGGACGCCAACCCCATCCTCCTGGAACCGATCATGAATGTGACCGTAACCGTTCCCGAGGAATACATGGGCGATATCATCGGCGACCTGAACAAAAAGCGGGGCCGGATCCTGGGCATGGACCCCGACCAGGGCTACCAGATCATCAGAGCCCATGTTCCGCTCAGCGAGATGTTTAAGTATGCGATCGACCTCCGCTCGATAACCCAGGGGCGAGGCGAATTCGAGATGGTATTCGACCACTACGAAGAGGTGCCGGCGAACCTGGCGGAGGCCATTATCGCGCAATCAAAGGCCGAAGCCGGAAAAGAATAAGCCTTCTGCGATGGCCAAAGCTTATTAGCGGCCAAGTTAAGAAAAAGCCCGTTTACGGGCTTTTTTTTATTAAAAACTATTGCCGAACAAAGTCGACTCGACCAAGGTACAGATAATATGGCCTAACATCAAGAAGATTTCTTTGACCCGCGGCCGGTTGACCACCGGGAGGTAAAAGAGGAGATCCGGACGGCAATTTTTGAGCGGGGGGTAACTACAAAAAGCAAAGGTAAACAGGGATTTTTCTTTTGCCTCGCGAACCAGGGTATCGGTCTCTTGGCTGTGTTCACCGGCGATGATGAGAAGGGCATCACCTTTTTCTCCCTGGCTGATAAAATTGGAAGTAGGCTGTTGTTCACGGGGGGTCTTCTCCAGGAAGTTGACGGGCAGCGGCGGGCGGTCCATATTTAAGCCGTGCTTGAGATGCTCGGCAAGATCACGGGCGATATTGTGGTAAGGAGCCAGGCCGATTATGTAGATGGCTTTTTGCGCTTGAAAAATATCCACCAGTTTACTGGCCATTTGGCGTGCAACGTCTAAACCTTCCGTACTAAGAAGGACCGGCAGTTCGGCAAGGTCAAGTAATTGGGAGAGGATAAATTCCCGGTTAAAGTTGTGGTTTAGCATCAAAATCCTCCTTACGAATCTTCCGCCTAAGTCACTTATCCTATTCTATGAACATAAAATATTTTGAGTGCATAGAATTAAGGGATGAGGTGATGAAAATGACCGAAAAGTACAGGATTAAAAAAACCCCGGGACAGCAGGGCATCTCGCGTAAGCTGGACAACAATTCATATCAGGCCGGTCCCCACCACACCATCCGCCCGCCTCAGGATCAGGCCGCTTATGATCCCTGGGCGGATTGGTTTAATGCCGGTCTTGACCCGGAACCATTCGCCGGCCACTTTTATATAGACCCGGCGGAGAGCAATCCCCCCATGTTTTTTGATGAGGGACAGGATTGGCGCACGCCATGGTTTGTGCCGGACGAAGAGCAGCAACCCCAAGCGGCGGAGATCCCGCCAACTGAGGCCCAACAAGAATATCACGCGTATCCATGGGAGGAGCAATCCTTTGGCCACCCGGGTTATCAAGTAGAGCAGGACAATCAAGCATGGCGACCGGTTGAAGCGGAAGAAAAGGCGGATGATACCTACCAACCACAGGAGGAGACACACCGCGCCTTCGCCGGTCCGGCGGTTACGGAAGGGGAAATGGCGGCGCCGGACGGCATAGCCAGCCCAGGAGAAGAAGATAGCCGGGTAGACGAGACGACTCCGGCGGCGACGGAGACCGGACCCGAAACAGAGATGGGGGTCCAGGAAGGAAAAACTGAGAACAAACCTTTGGTCTGGAAGGCCTTCCCCGAAAAAAGCTGTTAGTGCCCCAAAAATTTTGAAATAAATCTAGACAAAAATAAAATGCTATGGTATTATATATTTTGCGTTCGGGGGGACAACTAGTCCCTGGTAAACGCAGCAAATATTAGCTGAACCCTGAAAACTAAACAGCCAGACAGGTAAGCGCCTGCCAACCGGGGAACCGGTTGGGAGGGAACGTGCGGGCTTGTTGCTTTAAAAGAAGTAATAAGTCCGGAAACGTCAAGAGAAAAAGATGAGCTAAAATCAGCTCTTCAAGATTTTACGGAGAGTTTGATCCTGGCTCAGGACGAACGCTGGCGG
>JAAYMP010000018.1 GCA_012521315.1 Bacillota bacterium | reverse complement strand
TGGTTAAGTATTATTTCCCGGGTCTTTATGGCATCGGTCATCCAGTTTTCACCCAACCACTGCCAATAGTCCACCGTTAAATCTACTTCTTCGTTTATACGATGGACTTTAAACCCTTGCCTTTCAACATAGTCGCATAAATCTCCGGGCAAGACCCGGGAAATAAAAGAAACCTCCATCCCAAATTGTCTAAGGTCGCCCGCTAAAGTAAGACAACGCATGACATGTCCCGTGCCAATCTGGGCGGAAGCATCCGCACGAATGAAGACCTTCATTTTACTTCACCGTTTTCTGTTTGATATGTGCATTGATCTTTGCCCACTCCGGATGTTCGGCAAGAAGCGCCAAGCAATCCTCCAACGTAAATTGAGGGTTGACCGGATAGAGGGCAGTAAGGATCTTTTCGATCAGGGCAAAATCCTCCGGGGTATCCACCGTCCACCGGTGATGGCTATAATCTTGCTCATAAGTTAAAGTCTTTATTTTATAGCGTTCCGGATGTCTCTTAATAAAGATGGTCACATGCTCCCGCTCTGCCTGGTCGGTTGCCTCTTCAAATGCTTCCTTTAGCGCCCGATAGGAAAAGACCTCCGTATCCATCCCCCGGGGGTACGTCCGCTTCGCGAAGGTATTTGAGACGTAATCGTATTCCTCTTGATGGGAAAGGTAAAAACCGATTACCTTATCGACCACCGCCGGATCGATCAGCGGGCAGTCGGAAGTAATCCGGACGACCACATCAGCCCCATATTGAGTCGCTGCGCCATAATACCGGGCTAAAACATCCTCCTCCGAACCGCAAAAGTAGGGAACCCCTAATCTTTGGCATAAATCAACAATCGGTTGTTCTTCGCCGTGATTCGTGGTGGCAATGATCACCTGGTCCGCTTGTTTTACCCGCCTCAATCTTTCCAACTGATATTCAAGTAAAGTCTTGCCCAACACTTTTTTCATTATCTTCCCCGGCAGCCGGGTGGAGCCCATCCGGGCCTGGACAATTATAGCCGTCTTCATTCTGTATCACCTTCTATCCATAAACCGTCTTCCCTGGCACTAAGCAATAATCAATAATGACGGCTTTGGGCAGTATACCACTTTTCGCCGCTCAACTGAGCTTTTCCTCAAAAGCATCCACACTCATGTTGTAAGTCCGCGGATCAATACGACAAAGTCAGCTTCGGCCCCGCAGTAAAGCCCGCAGTTAGCCGAAGCGACAAAAGTGTTGGGCGCCGTATGGGATTTTTTTCATTCCACACCCAGCTTTCTTAACTCTTCCACCGTCAAAAATACCGGATTGGTATCGGAACGATACTCAAACCCATCGGCAACCGCTTGGCCTACCTCCCCAGTGGGCGGATGTCGATATTTGGGGTTACCAAAAGTATGGATCGGCGGTTGGATGAGGTAAAAGTCAGGAAACTCCAAGGTTAAATGGGAAACTTCGGCCGGAATCATTAGTTCATGCAACTTCTCACCAGGCCGGATCCCGATAATCTTCATCGTCAGATCTTCGCCAAAGGATCGGACCAGATCCGTAATACGCATCGAAGGGATTTTCGGAACAAAAATCTCTCCGCCCTGCATCCGGGCAAAGTTATTCAGAACAAAATCGACGCCTTCCTGCACCGTAAACCAAAACCGGGTCATCCGCGGGTCGGTCACCGGCAACTCCTTTGCCCCTTCGGCCACCAGTTTCTTAAAGAGGGGCACCACCGAACCGCGGGAACCGATCACATTCCCGTAACGGACTACCGCAAAACGGGTTTCCAGGCCGCCGGCGATATTATTGGCGGTGACAATAATCTTCTCCATCACCATCTTGGTGGCTCCGTAGAGATTAATCGGGTTCACTGCTTTGTCGGTGGAGAGGGCTATTACTTTCTTCACCCCGTTTTCGATCGCCGCCTTCACCACATTTTCCGCTCCGTTAATGTTGGTTTTAATAAACTCCATCGGGTTATACTCCGCCGCCGGCACCTGTTTTAACGCCGCGGCGTGGATGACGTAGTCCACCCCGCGCATGGCCTGGGTTAAACGGTCCTGGTCACGGATATCGCCGAGAAAATAACGCATCGCCGGTGCGTTGAAGATCTGTTGCATCTCGTATTGTTTCAGTTCATCACGGGAGAAGACGATCAATCTCTTTAATTTATATCTTTTTAGTAAAGTCTGAACACAACAGCGTCCAAAGCTACCAGTTCCCCCGGTAATCAAAATGGTTTTTCCATCAAACAATTTACCCACCCCAACTACTCAGCTTTTCCATACGCGGTAATAAACTGCTTCATTGTCTCGTATTCCTTCGCCATGGTCTCGAAGCCACTTTGCAGGTTGGTAACAAAACCCTTGAAGAGCTTGGTGATCGTTTCACTCTTGCGGACCGGATCGGTTTCAAAACGTACTTCACCAATCTCCTTGGCGATCAGTTCCAGCTCCACCCGTCGGCTGGGCTGGATAAAGACTTTGTAAAACCGGTTCCGGTTCAGTTCCTTCAGTTCCCGGTTGAAGCGGTCAATTTGGTTGTGGAGTTGATCCTTATTCGCCACCACCCCTGACCTCTCAAGGGCGGAGAAGGCTTTGGTTAACCTGGCAATCTTCTCCGGCAAAGAACGGTACTCCCTCTCCATCTTCGCTTGTTGTTGCCGGAGATACTCCCGGTCATAATCGCACGTTGCCGCCGGAAACCAACCGGTTTCGACCACGCGCCGGGTCAACCGTTCGGTGATCACCTGCTCCAACGGAACAAAAGTGGTCCCGGCGATCTTCGCCCCGCCTTTGGTGGTGTTGATGAACTCCGCCCCGGGATGGCGGGCAATGACCTGTTCCAGCTCAAAGCGCATTTGGTTATAATCCTCGAGCGTATAGACCTGACTACCATCCACCGCTTCGGTCAGGATCGCTCGATCCCGCCACTTGGCCGTTACCTCTGGTTTGTAGTAAGGGATCCCGCCGGCGTAGCGGTATTCCCCGCGGAAAGCCAGGTTTTGCCCGACAAAGATCACCGGGTCAAACCCCAGGTGCTTTAAGAGTTGGACGAGCACCACCGAGATGGTGCTGCTGTCATGGAAAGTATAGAGTCCGGAGCCGTCTTTTAAGCGCAGGTAATACGGGGCCACGGTGTCCATGCTGTTAATCATATGAGCCTTTGGCCCCGGGTATTTATCCAGGGAAATACCTACCGTGCTGCCGAAGATCAAAGGGATCTCGGTGATCTTCTTTTCATAAACCTGCTTGTAAACCCCGTCAAACTTGTTGGGGTCATAAGAAGTGGCGGCATCGGGGTAAATCCCGTTATTAAGGAGCGGCACCAATCCCGATCCGGCGGAGAAGATATAAGCCAACCCTTTTTCCTTGATCACTCTCAAGTTTTCGATCTCGTCCAGCAGGGAAGGCCCGGCGGCAACGATCAACGCCGGGACACCCGAAAAGCGGTCTTTCGCCCGGAGAATATTGGGGGTGTTTAAAAGATGCTTAAAGTTACGGATACTGTTTAGCATCCATTTCCGCTGGTAAGCAGCGTTGGCGTTGAGATTAAAACGCTTCGCGGCCAGCGTTCTTTGGAAACTGGCCAGGAACTCTTTGGTCAGCTCCGGAAAGGCCTGCTCATAACTGGGCAAGGCCACAAATAAGACGTTACCGTCGCTAAAGTCAATAAAGTTTTGCAACAAGACCGGCCGGTAAGCCGGATCCATCTCCACATAAAAGTTCTTGAGCTGTTTTAGCGGCAAGTTGGCCAGCGGCCGACTCGCCAGATAAGTAACGAGGATCTCCGGCACCGGCTCGTAAATAGCAAACTCTAACGCAGGGTATTTCCGCATCAAGGCTTCCAAGTGGTAACCAAGACCAACCCCAAAAAAGAAGACATGGCGGTATTTCTCGATCCCGGTAAATTGGCCGACAAAACGTTCGGCTTCCGCCTCCGGGTTATAACTGCTGTGCAGATAGAGGCTTTTCCCGTCCTTCTCCACCTTTAAAGTGGGCATCCCGTTCCGGGCCGTCGTTACTTCAAGGGAAGGAAAAACCTTTCCCTCCAGGGGTTTAATTGCCTGCCAAAGCTGGGGGAACCGTTCGGTCAGAAAATTAAGGTTATCAATTAGGATCATTGGTATGACCCTCAGCCTTCAATAGTATTTCGATCTCTTCCTCCACCGCGGAAAAGAGTGGTGATATCTCGTATTGCAAAAGGTCGCCCAACAACACGTGGTCGGAGTTTTCCAGCGCTTCTTGCAGTTGTTTGATCTTTTCATCAAATTCCCGGCTCCAAACCGGAGGATCCTGTTTCTCCGGCAGGTAGCTATCAAGGGCGGTCACCACCTCCAAAAGCCACTGGAGACCATCCAACAATTGGGTGAATTTGTGCCAGGATTCCTCCGTCGGCCCTTGGTAAAACTCGGCGCTTAACTTTTCCACTTCCGGTTTGGCCCTTTCCAGATACTCTTCGGCACTGGCCATTATCTCCGCCAGGATGGTACGGAAACTTTCCACCCCAACCTCGATCTCCTGAATCTCCTCAATGCGCTGACTGAGATAGAGAACGTAATCGGTCTCAATTTTCACCCCGTCAATGGTTAAGGAGGTAAAAGCATAACCGGTATCTTTTAATATCTCTTCAATCGCCATAAACAACTGCTCAATGGCGGAAAGTTGGTTGGCCAGTTCAAACTCGTGTTCTAAAATTTTAACGCGCATGTTGATTCCCCCAAGCTTCTGTTTTCCCAAGCTATACAAGATACAAGCTATATTATTCATCGGCTATGACCGGAAAAAAGTTAAGGGTAGCTTGGGAATTACTTTTTATTTCATAAAGGCGATAAGATAAAAAAAGTAAAGACTCCCGTCTTTACTCTGTTTTTTTACTCCACATCGCGTTCAGTTCATCAGGGCCAACCGTAGTCTCCGCCGCCTTCTGGTTTTCCTTTTGGATTTCAAGGTACACCTCTTCGCGGTGGACCGAGATCCGTTTGGGAGCGCTGATCCCCAGTTTCACCTGTTCTCCCTTGATCTCAACTACAGTTACCTTCACATCGTCGCCAATGATAATGCTCTCGTTTATTTTCCTGGTCAGTACCAGCATATAAATCCTCCTTGACTTAACCACCCGTTTTCCCCGGAACCTTTCGGCTAAAAAATGCGGTAAAGCTTTGCTTACCTTAGAATAAACTACCCCAATTTCTTTAATTAATACTTCCAATCTGTCTGTCCGCCAATCCCAAGGAAGATCCGGTAACTTTCAGCCTCACTTGGCCGCCGCCACGGAAGTGGCGCCCTCTTTCTTCCAGATATAAAACCGCACTGGGTAGCCGCTTTCGCTGAGGATGACCTGCATTCCCTTTTTTACGGTCGTGTTGATCACAACCGGCGCGTAAAGATTAACCGTCGCTTCCTCCGGTTTTCCCGGCGGAATGGTGACGATGGTCAGCACCAAAACTTCTTCCCGTTTCTTGATGGCCAAGGCTTCCCGTTTCTCTTCGTCCAGTTCAAAATCATAATCGGGGCAGACCTTAAACGGCGAAAGCACAATAAAGGCCGTCTCCGGATGCTGACAGGACTGGAGACAACCAAAGACCGAATCCTCCGGCTGGAAATGGACGAACTCCTTTTCCGTTTCAAAACCGGGTAAACCCTCCGGGAAATGGATAATCTCTTCCGCCGTAACTTCAACTTCCCCAAAAAACTTGGTCTTAACCTTCATTTTTCCACCTCACCACTTCAATGGGCACTCGGCACTAAATGTAATCGACGAGGGAGACGCGCATAATCCGTGCGCCGGTGGCTAGCGCCGCTTGGTAAACACTCTCTTGCATCATCAGGTTCATGGTCACTTCGGCATAATCGGTATCTTCGATCTTGCTTAGAAGTTCCCGGAAATTAAGATCCATCAACTCCATCCGCTCCACGTTCTTCTCCAGCCGGTTGACCTTAGCCCCGATCTCGCTCCGGATCTGCAAGACCTGATCCAAGTGGCCATGAATGTTGGCAAGATCACTCTGGGAGATTGCCTTCTGGTCCCCACTCCGTAAATTGTTGATAAAATCCGCTAACTTGTCAAAGATGTCCCCGAAAACCCGGTCACCGGTGACGGTGACGTCCATGACAATCCCCGTTCCCACCTCCGCTTTGAGCGGCGTCGAAGACCCCTGCCATGTAATGTCCGGGGTGGCCAACGGATCCAATAGGTACGGCGGAGTATTTGTTCTATCCCCGCCAAAGATGTATGTATTCTCCTGTTTGGTGTTGGCGATCTGGTATAAATGATTACGCAGTTCTTCCACTTCGTCGGCGATCGCGTCCAGGGAGATTTGGTCAAGGGGGCCGTTCGCCCCTTGCACCGCCAGGTCCGATAAGCGGTGCAAGGTTTTGGTCATTTCATCCAAAGCGTAATCCGAGCCGTTGAGCAGTGCCAACGCGGCGTTGGCGTTCTCTTTGTATTGCTCGTTCTCATTGATCCCTTTCTTTAAACGCATCCCCAAAATCAGCCCGACCGGATCGTCGGAAGGCCGGTTGATCATCTTCCCCGTGGTCAGCCGGTTATAGTTTTTGTTCATACGTTGCATGGCCTTCTGAATATTATCTTTCATGCCCATATGAATCATGTTGTCCGTGACACGCATGACAAATCCCTCCTTGGCTGTGGCTTAGCCCTACCGGCCAACAATGCCGGTGCCGTTGATCAGCCGGTCCAAAACCTCATCGATGGCGGTCATCATCCGGGCGGCGGCATTATAGGCATTCTGAAACTTGATTAAATTGGCCATCTCCTCGTAAAGGGAGACGCCGGCCACCGATTCCTGCATGTTTTTGAGGTGGCCAACCAAAGTATGCTGATTGGCATAGGTCACATTCGCCTTCTCGGCATCCACCCCCAATTTGGCGATCAAACTGTCGTAAAAATCGGACAAGGTGTCTCCGTGCAGCAAAGGCTCTTCTTTGATCAAACGCGCAAGGCGCAAGGCATTTTCTCCGTTCCCGACTTCCCCATTCCAACTGGCGGGACTGGGAAGATAAGTCGCCGCAATCCTGCGCAAACCATCGGCGGCCCGGATTACATCGTCAAGGGTGATGTCGGAGGCATCAGTTCCGGCGAAGAAATTGAGCCCGGTGTTCCCGTCCAGGTCGTACCCTTCGCCATGGGTTTGGTTAAATTCTACGATCAGCGTGGTGGCTAATTCATTTAGCGAATCTATATAATACTGGATTTCCACATCCCGCATCTCGAGCAAACCTTTGATCTCGCCATTGGTAAAAGTGGCGCCCACCCCATTGTGGGCCCAAACCACACTGCCGTCACTCATGGCTTCAAGGTGGTAGGGCGTGTCACCGGCCACTAAAAGCATCCCCCCGATGCTGATGCTGTACCGGTTGAGCTCGTCACTCTGGACTGAAATAGCGGTCAAGGTGGATAGTTCGTGCACCAAGACTTCCCGCTGGTCCAGAAGGTCATTGGGGTTGTCCCCCACCCCTGTGATCTTCGCAATCTCCGCGTTCAACCCGGCGATCTCTTCGGCCAGCGAGTTAATCCGTCCGATCTTCACCGCAATCTCCGCACTGAGGTCCCGCTGCAAGGAGACCAGTTGCCGGTAGGTGCTGCGGATCACGTCGCAAAGGTTGTGTGCCTTTTCCCGGACCACCTCACGAACGGCAATATTATTGGCACGGTTGGCGTTCGCCAGTTGTTGTAAAGCCGACCAGAACTCATTGAGGTGGTAACCGATACTGGATCCGGTCTCGAGATCCGCCGGTTCGGCCAGTGTCACTTCCAAATGGGTAAATTTGCGCTGTCTGGCGTCCCAGTAACCCAACGTCGAATTCTCATATTGGGTCCTCCGGTCAACAAACTGCTCCCGCATCCGGCGGATCTGGGTCACCGTAACGCCGGTCCCGATCTGCCCGGCAATCTGAAGGCGGTTCATGGTGGGCACCGCATACGGGTCGGTCGCCGTCATGTCGGCCACTTGCCGGGAATAACCGGGAGTATTCGCGTTACTGATGTTATGCCCGGTAATATCCAGGGCTAACTGCTGGGCCCGTAAACCCCGCAGTGTTGTTTCGATGCTGCCAAATGTGGAACGCATGGGTTATCCTCTCCAATTCAACAATGAACGGTTACCCACGGTTTCAACCTTACCGGAGGAACCGTACATATTGTTTTCTTCTGCGCCGTGGAGCAGCCTTAAGGAGTAGTCAACAACCGTCAAAGCGTCTTCCAATAATTGTTGGTTTAAAAGATTTACCTCCCTAAGCTGGGCGATCAAAGCGGCTCTTTCCAGACGCAACCGCTGCCCTTCGGCATTGTCATCAATCTCTCCCACGTTCAGGGGGCGTAATCCTTCGGCCTTGGCCAAGGTTTTCTCCTCTTCGTCCACAACTCTCCTTAAAGTTTCCAAGTCGTTTTCAAAAAGGGCCTCTTTTTTGGCGACGGCCAAATCCACTAATTGCTGGAGGAGATTAAGCTCTTCCGCCATCCGTTTTTGACCTTCAGTAGACAACATTATCCCCCCACGATCCGGTCGACTAAACTCCGCACCAACATCCGGTGGGCAACTTCTTCACTGCTGACCTGATACTCTCCTTTTGCAATGGATTCTTTAAGTTTGGCCACAAGATCCGAACGGACTTCCGGTGTCTGTGCAATGTTCTTCTGGATCAGTTGGAGCTCTCTTGCTTCCGGTGATAACAACAAGGAATCACCCCGTCGGACGGACTCGGTCGGTTGAATAGTCCGGTTATTTTGGTTTCTCATTACTTCGTAGGCTTTGATTACCGAGTTAACCTGCTGATTTGAGATGAGCATTTAACTTTACCCCTTTCCCAAATTCCATAGGATCATCTCTCAAGGGTTATATCGGTTGACCCCAAAGAGATGTTTAGTGAAATTTTCGGTTAATTTTTGGGGATTAGATCATAAACTCTGCTTCCTGCCACACCCTGGACAAGACTGCCCGGCTGGGACCGGAATGCCACACACGGCACACAAAAGTTCCCCTTCCTGCTTCTCACGGAGGGCTAAACGGCCTTCCCGCTGAAAACGGGTGATTACCGCCGGTTCTACCCCCGTTCCCTGGCTTAGCTCCAAGGCCGACACATATGGATGCGTCAATAAATATTCCCGGATCAGCTCATAATCGGCCTGGTCCTTCTCCGTGTATTGCGAGCAAACACTAGGAAGGTCTCCTTCCTGCTTCTCACAGATGGCTAAACGGCCTTCCCGCTGAAAACGGGTGATTACCGCCGGTTCTACCCCCGTTTCCTGGCTTAGCTCCAAGGCCGACACATATGGATGCGCCAATAAATATTCCCGTATCAGCTCAAAATCGGCCTGATCCTTCTCCACGCATTGCGAGCAAACACTATGCCCTTTGGAAATGAAGAGTTTCCCGCAGCGTTTGCAGTTGTGCAAACCCATGGAAGACCCCTCCTGCCTTTTGGTTTCGTCCCTGGGTATGACAGTTTTGATACCCTTCCCTTGACCCTTCTTCATCCCGCAGCCAGGTTACACCTTTATACGCCCACTTGCAACCTCAAGGAAATACGGCCTTCCCGCTGAAAACGGGTGATTACCGCCGGTTCTACCCCCGTTTCCAGGCTTAGCTCCAACGCCGACACGTATGGATGCGTCAACAAATAGTCTTGGATTAGCTCAAAATCGGCCCGATCCTTCTCCACACAATGCGAGCAAACACTATGCCCGTTGAAAGTAAAGAGTTTCCCGCAGCGCTTGCAGTTGTGTACACTCATTGAAGACCCCTCCTGCCTTTTGATTTCGTCCCTTGGCATGACAGTTTTGATACCCTTTCCTTGACCCTTCTTCATCCCGCAGTCAGGTTACACCTTTATACGCTTAATACGAAGAAACCTATTCCACTCGCAACCTCTAGGAAATCTTGACCCACAGCTAGGAGATTATCCTTTCCACCACCCAGTGGTGACCCCAACCGCCATGGTTAACGCCTTTACCCGGCGCGCGCCGGCAATCAGCAGGGCGCGGGCGGCCGCGGAAAGGGTATACCCGGTTGTCCGGATATCATCAACCAACAGCACCTCTTTACCGGCTACCGCCGGACAATCCACGACGGCAAACGCATCCCTGGTGTTCTCCTTGCGTTCCCGGCGGCTCAGCTTACTCTGGCTGACCGTCGGTTTTACCCGCTGCAATACCCCGGTATACAACGGTCGACGTAAGGCTGTCGCCAGTGGCGCCGCCATCAGTTCCGCTTGGTTGTAGCCACGGGCGGCTAACTTCTCCGGATGCAGGGGAACCGGAATAATCGCCTGAATCCCCTCCAAGCGGGTTTCGTTCTCGGCCCAAACGGCCAGGATCGTCCCTAGGCCCCGGGCCAAGTCAGGCCGGAATCCATATTTCGCGGTGTGCAGCAATTCCCGTAAAAAGCCGTCGTAAACGGCGACCGCCATTGCCTGTTCGAAATAGTAGGTCTCGCTTTGACATTCGGGGCATGGGTCACGGGCTTCACCTCGTAAAGGACGGTCACAACGGGAACAGACCGGTTTTGTAACGAAAGGAATCCGGTCTAAACACCTCTGGCAAAAAGCCAGCGGATAAAGGGAGGTGAACGTTGTCCCGCACGCCACACACGCAGGCAACGGAGGATAGAACAGTTTTAACAATCTTCGAAAGAGTATCCTCAATTAACCCCCCCTTCTATTACCTATATCGGCCAATTGGCTTTTTTCTTTAATCAATTGCCCGCTGGGTTGGGCTTTGGTTCGGAACGGGCCTTCGTCCCTTCTTGATTCATCCGGAGAATCGCCTGGCGTGCCGCTTTCATGGTTGGGGTGATCTTGGGCGCGACAAAATAAACCGCCCCACCGGGGTCGTCAGCCTTGCGGCCCACCCGGCCGGCGATCTGGACCAGGGTTTCTTCCGAAAAGATGGCTTCTTGGTCGGCGTTTATAATCATCAGATCCAACCGGTCAAAATTCACCCCCCGCTCCAAGAGGGTGGTCGTGACCAAAAGCCAAAGACCCCCGGCGGTAAACTGCTCCACCTTCTCCCGGCGGCCGGGATCCCGCGCGTGCAGATGACTGATGTAGGAAGCTTCCCGGGGGAAGGCCTTTTTCAAACGGGCCGCGAAAGCCTCAACCGCTTCCACGGTCGGCAGGAAAATCAATCCTTTCCTTCCCTGTGCGCGCCGGGTCAAGACAAAATCGCGGATCACCGCCGGAAGCGGCCGGTCTTCCTTCTCCGGCAAAGCGGTACGAACCAGGCGGGGAACAGGGAGCGGCTGACCGTGGTGGCGGAGGGGAATCTTGGTCACGGCAATCGTTCCCCGCGCCGCCCGGCGCCGCCAGGAGCGGTCGGGAGTAGCGGTCAGATAGATCTGTTTCCCCATCGGCTTCACAACACGGTCTAAAGCGGCATTAAGCATCGGGTTGTTATATAAAGGAAAAGCATCGGCCTCATCGACGATGACCAAATCAAAATAGGCGGTAAACCGGAGCAGTTGGTGGGTGGTGGCCACGACCAGTAAAGAACCGGGCACCTCCTCTTTGTGGCCGCCGTACAACAGGCTAAAGGCCAAACCCGGAAAGTACTTTTTAACCCGCACGCTCAGTTCCTGGACGATCTCCCGCCGCGGAACCGTAAGAAGGACCCGTTTCCCTTCGGCCAGGGCGGCCTGGATGACCGGAAAGACCACCTCCGTTTTACCCGCCCCGCAGACTGCCCAGACCAGCATGGTCCGGGTTTCCGGCCGGCGCCAGAAGGCCATGATCTCCTTTACCGCCCGTGCTTGCCAGCAAGTTAAAGCCGGCAGCACGAGCGCGGGCGGGGAAGGGAGGAGCGCCCCGCCGGGCGGCTGCTCCCGCCAGCGATAAAGCGGGGTCTGGTCGGTCAAGCCGCCCAATTCCCGGCAGCCGTAACAAATCCGGGTGGGCTGGGCGGATCCGGCCAGTTTTTCCGTGAAAATCCTTTCCCCCTCGCCGCAGCGGCGACAATAGAAGCGGCCCCACCGGTCCTGACCAACCGCCGCCACCAACTCCACCTTTCCGGCGAGGACCAGTTCTTGGAGGGCAAGGTTTAAGAAGTAAGGAGCCACTTTCACCCCGGTCCGCGCCAAAACCCGCCCGAGTTCCTGGGCAGTCAGGACCCGGCCCGGCAAGACTTTGGCCAGGACCGTCCCGAGCAAGGTGACGTTCTCCTCCGCACTGGCGGCTGGAAAACGGATCTGGTCTGTTCCCGCCCCCGCCACCGGTACCCAGGCCCCTTCCCCGTTCCAGCCGTAACGGCGGGCGGTTTTGGCGAGCACGCGCCCCAGGCGGCGTAGCGAAAAACCGGCCTTCCCCGTCTGGGCGTCGTCGGCGATCTGCTCACGGATCTGCTCGGCAAGCCACAACGGAAAGGGCCGGTCCCACGACCAAACCCGGTTGTATTCATTTTTCTCCGCCCACCACCAGACCAGGACGGGATCGGACGCCAGGTTAACCGTCCACTCCCTGTTTTTCTCCAGAATTATCGGGTAGTAGG
>JAAYMP010000002.1 GCA_012521315.1 Bacillota bacterium | reverse complement strand
CTTTGAGGCAATGCTGATCGGGATAACGTTCGTAATCCAGATCGTGGATCAGACCGATAACCCCCCATTTCTCCTCATCTTCCCCAAAAAGGGCGGCAAAATGGCGCATCACCGCTTCCACCGCCAGGGCATGCCGGTAGTGACTTTCATCCTGGTTATATTTTTTATACAACGCCAATGCTGTTTCCCGGTTAATCATTTTGGTCATGACCGATCCTCCCTTTCCCTTCCAGCCTTGACTTGGACAAACTTAAATTCCCCTTTATTTTCCGGCATCAACCGCCATTTGTCAACCTTTCGCCAAGTTCCTGTTCCTCCCTCACGCGGCACGGCGGCCGGGGTAAATTAAAGAATGATAAAATCCAGACCAAAGCGGTCAGCGGTAAAGGAAAGCCCGGCTCCAACCGCGAAGATAGAAGAAAAAAAGCCGCAAAGGAGTGATTTTCTTGCGAATTGGCGTAATCAGCGACACCCACGGTTCGGTCGGCGCTTGGCAAAAAGCCTACGACCTTTTTTTACGACAGACCGACCTGATTATCCACTGCGGGGATCTTCTCTACCACGGACCGCGGAACCCTCTCCCCGTCGAATATAAGCCAAATGAATTATGTGCCATTTTCAATACGCTAGAGAAGCCCATTGTTTTCGTCCGGGGGAACTGCGATGCGGAAGTCGACCAGATGGTCCTTGATTACCCGTTGGAATCACCCTATGCCCATATTTTTACTGAACGTTGGCGGATTCTCGTCCATCATGGCCACCAAAACTTATTACCTGCCAAAACAAAGACCTTTAATAATCTGATCATCTCCGGCCACACCCATTTACCCGTGATAAAAAAAGAAAACGGGGTGATTTATCTCAACCCCGGAAGTCCCGCGCTGCCCAAAGACGAGCCCAAAACTCCAACCATCGCGGTCATCGATGAAGAGGCGATTGTGATCTGGAATATCGAAACCGGAAAAGAAATTGAAAAAACCAGCTCCGCCCTCTAAAAACTGTTGCCTTTAGTCTTTTAACACACTATACCCCGGTTAAATCAAAAGGCGGAATAAACTCTTCCGAGGCTGATGATAATTCTTGAACGTATCCGTTTTCCAAGCCCAGTTCGAAAAGGTATTCCACCACGGAATCGTATTCCCGCGGGGTTAGCTTCCGCCCTAGCTTTGGGTCTCCGACCGCTTATCCCACGGGCACATATTACCTTGTTTACAGGCATTTTTCCCATCCCTATTTGCCTTCAGCAACAAGGGAGGAATTATCATGTTTCTCCTCAATTGTTGGCGCCAAGTTTTCTTCCGGCGGATAATAACGGCAAAGCCATTCCAGGTCACGCCGCGCATCATTGGTTTCGTACCAGCCGCGGCCAAAGAGCCGGTGGACCCGTTGGAAGTATTCCTCGTACATCCGCCCCACCCGCTCCAGAGAGAAGTTATCCACCGCCCACTTCCGGCAGTCCTGCGGCCGGATCCGGTGAATATTCTTGACCGCCCAGCAAAACTCCTCGAAAACCCGGCAGCGATACCCGGTAACGCCATGAAGAACGGTCTCCGGGAAGGCCCCCCAGTCACTGGTGATCACCGGTGTCCCGCAAAGCTGCGCCTCCACATTCACCCCGCCG
>JAAYMP010000190.1 GCA_012521315.1 Bacillota bacterium | reverse complement strand
GGAGTTTATCCTGCCCTCGATCAAAGCAGAGTGTATGTATGCCCCTGAAATCTCCAGTTTCAGCTCGAGTGGCGCCATTCGGGTAGTGGGCGATTAGGGGTGAGAGCAGCAAACATAAACAGGTGAGGACGATGGAATTAGCCAGACAGATCCAGAAAAGGTGTGTGAAAGTCACTGGCCCGGTTTGTGGCCACCTCAAGGCCTTTCTCCGCAAACTGCACACCCGGTGGATGCGGATGAACCCTCGACTACAAAAGGGCATAGGTATTTCCGTCCTCGGTCTGATCCTTTTTGAGCTTGCCGTTTTCTTGGTTCCATTGCCTTGGGCGGCGCTGCAACCGCCCACTTCGACCTTGGTCTTTGACCGCGAAGGGAGGGTGCTCCGGGCGTTTACCTCTGCCGATGGGAGGTGGCGGATCCGGACCGACTTGGATCAGGTTTCGCCACTCCTTCAGAAATACCTGATCTTCTACGAAGATCGCTGGTTTTATTACCACCCGGGGGTTAATCCGGTGGCTTTAATCCGGGCTTTCGGGCAGAACCTGCGCTCTGGACGGATCATCTCCGGCGGATCAACGTTGACGATGCAAATTGCCCGGATGATGGAACCGAAAGCAAGAACCTGGCGGAACAAATTGATTGAGCTGTTTCGCGCCCTCCAACTGGAACACCGGTTCAGCAAAGAGGAGCTCTTGACCATCTATTTTAACATCGCCCCCTATGGCGGGAACATTGAGGGGGTGGCCGCCGCGGCTTGGCTCTATTTTGGGAAAGAACCGGCCCACTTGAGCCCCGGGGAAGCAGCTCTCCTCACGGTGCTGCCCAACTCGCCGACGCAGTTGCGACCGGATCTTGCTCCTGACCGGGCGCGTCAAGCCCGCGATAAGGTGTTGAAACGCCTCTATGACCACGGGATGATCGCCGAAGCCGAATACCGGGAAGCTTTGGTGGAGGAGATCCCGACCGCCCGCCGGGAGTGGCCTTTTCGAGCGCCCCATTTCAGTCAAGAAATGGTCACCCGCTATCCCGGGGAAGCCCGGATCTATACCACCATTGACCGGGATTTGCAAGTCTTTCTCGAGGAGTTACTCGCCCTTGAGGTTGCGAAGTTAAAAGCGGAAGGGATCACCAATGCGGCGGCGGTGGTGATCGATAACCGAACCCACCAGTTGGTGGCGGCGGTTGGGTCAGGGGAGTTTTTCAATGAACAAGACCAAGGACAGGTCAATGGTTATCTGGCCCCCCGTTCGCCGGGCTCAACCTTGAAACCCTTTGTTTATGCGCTTGCTTTCGAAAAAGGATTGCTCACCCCTGCCCATTATGTTGAGGATGTCCCGGTGATCTATTCCGGTTATAGCCCGGAGAATTACGACTCGACTTATTCCGGCTTGGTCTCGGCCCAGGAGGCGCTGCAAAGATCGCTCAATGTGCCGGCGGTCAATCTGCTGGCGGCTTTGGGGGGTGAAAGCCTCTACGAACTGTTAAAAAAAGCCGGGTTTACGACACTGACCCCGGTGAACCACTACGGTTTGCCGATGGTGCTCGGCGGGTGTGAGGTCAACCTGCTCGAATTGGCCAATCTCTATGCCGCGTTGGCCAATGGGGGAAAGATCTATCCGGTTCAGACCCGGCTTGACCAGAGAACTTCACCTCCGTTGCCGTTGTTCTCCCCGGGAGTGGCCTATATTATTACCGAGATCCTGACTGAGGTCCATCGTCCCGACCTTCCGACTTGTTGGGAGTTTACCACCTTACCGAAGGTGGCGTGGAAGACCGGGACTTCTTATGGGCATAAAGACGCCTGGAGCATCGGCTATAACCCCCGTTATACCGTGGGGGTGTGGGTCGGAAATTTTTCCGGGGTCGGACGGGCCGGACTGAACGGGGCCGAGAAGGCCGCTCCGCTCCTCTTTACGATTTTTACCCATTTGAATAGTAATACCACCGTTTCCTGGTTTACGCCCCCGGCGACTGTTAAAAAGCGAGCGGTGTGCGCTGTTAGCGGTCAAACGCCCGGCCCGTTCTGTTCCCCGTTGCGTACCGATTATTATTTAACCGATTGTTCGCCGGACGTGGAGTGCACGATCCACCAGACCTATCTGCTGGATACGGCGACCGGTTACCGTCTCCCGCCCCATTACTACTCGGCGGCCCGGGAGACTGAAGAGCGGGTATATTTGCAGTATCCGCCCAGGGTTGCGGCCTGGCTTGAGTCGAACGGACAACCGGTGGAAAAGCTCCCGCCGCTCCTCCCGGAGTGGCAAAAGATCCTGCCAGGCGGGGCACCGGTGGTGCGTTCGCCCTCGCCGGATTATGTTTATCACATCCGCCGCGGAATTCCCCTGGAGTTTCAGAAAATTTGCTTTGAAGCGGCGGCCGGCAATGATGTGCAACGCCTCTACTGGTTTGTCGACGGGAAATTTTATGGTCATACCAAACCGGGAGAACGTCTCTTTTATGTACCGAAACCCGGTCGTTTCCGGGTCATCTGCCAAGACGACCGGGGAAGAAGCACCGAGGTTTTCCTGGAGATTAGCAATTAATACCGGGCCTATTTATCCTGGTCATTACGAAGCGAGGTTCGAATGGTATTTTCTCGCTCCGATCGAAAGCAGACAACCGCTTTTGGTTCAGGAGGAATCATCAAGCGGTTGTTTTTATCTCTTTGCGCACTCCTTGTGCTCCACCGTCTGTTGTAATAAAATGTAGGTAAAAGCATGGTAACCTAGGTTACCTAAAGGGTGAGGCCGGAATGTTTGCGCAGTGGAAAGCCGAGTTGTCCATCTGCCCTCTGTTTGCGGGAATTGATCCCGCAGAACTCCAAATCATGTTGGCCTGTCTTAACCCGGAGGTTCGGCGCTTTCGCCGGAACGAACTGGTGACGGTGGAAGGGGAGAGGTTCCTGGGGGTCGGGGTGGTTTTAGCCGGGCGGGCGATCGTGACCAAGGAGAGCGTGGCCGGGAACCGGGTGATCCTCGCCACCTTGCAGCCGGGGGACCTTTTCGGCGAGATGGTGGCGTTTTCCGGGCGGAAAGGATGGCCGGCGACGATCCAGGTCCAGCAGGAAGCGGCGGTCTTTTTTTTACCGCCCGATAAGATCATCGGGACCTGCCCGCGGCAGTGTCCGGGCCACCGGCGCTTAATCACGAATATGCTCCGGATTATCTCGGAAAAAGCGCTCCAGCTCAACCGGAAAGTAGAGCACTTGACCATTAAGACCTTGCGCGGCAAGATCGCCGTATTCTTATTGGAACAGGCAAAGGAAGCGGGGGCAAAGACCTTCATGTTACCCTTTAACCGCAATGAGATGGCGGATTTTCTCAATGTGGCGCGGCCTTCCCTCTCCCGGGAGTTGGGAAGGATGAAAGCGGAAGGACTGATCGATTTTCACGGCGCTTCGGTGAAGATTATTGACGTGGAAGCCTTAAAAGGGATGGCGGAATAAAAGAGGGAGAAAAGTGTTGACCTTAACGTAACGTAAAGGTGTATAGTGGGGTTGGCGGGAGGTGAGGATATTGGCTTATACGGTGCGGCAATTGGCAAGACTGGCCGGGATCAGCCCGCGTACCATCCGCTACTACGATGAGATTGGCCTTTTAAAGCCCGCCCAGGTGAGTGCGGCGGGTTACCGCCTTTACGGCCAGGCGGAAGTGGACCGGTTACAGCAGATCCTTTTCTACCGGGAGCTTGGCGTGGAGCTGAAAAAGATTAAACGGCTGATCTCCGCACCGTCCTTTGACGAGCTGGCCGCTTTAAGAGAGCACCGGGCCAAGCTGCTGGCCAAGAGGCGACAGGTCGATCTGTTAATTGCCAATGTGGAAAAGACAATCGCCTTAAAGGAGGGGAAAACAACCATGACGGATCAAGAGAAGTTTGAAGCCTTCAAACAAAAAATGATCGCGGAGAACGAAGATAAGTATGGAGCGGAAGTCCGGGCGAAATACGGAGACGAAGCCGTTGACCGTTCCAATGCGCTTCTGAAAAACATGACGGCTGAGCAATATGCAGAATGGCAAAAGCTGGGAGAGGAAGTTCTTAACACCCTGAAAGCGGCGATGGCGACCGGGGAGCCCGCCGGCGACCTGGCGCAGAAAACTGCGGATTTGCACCGGCAATGGCTGACTTTTTCGTGGAACCACTATAATAAGGAGGCCCATGCCGGACTGGCCCGCATGTACGTGGCGGATTCCCGTTTTACCGCCTACTACGATGACCAGATCCAGCCCGGGGCGGCGCAGTTTTTGTGCGATGCGATCTTGATCTACACCGGGCAGCAGCAATAAGGTTACGCCCGGGTTGGGAAAACAAGTTACCCATTGACAGAGACGCTAAAGAGGGGGCTGCCTTCTCCTCCAGAAAGCAGCCTTTTTCCAGCGGTGGCTTGCGTACTTGATTTTTAAAGGAAAGCGGGGGCTGGAAGCGAATTATAAACCATTATAAGCGCAAATATAAACAAATATAGACAAATATAGGCAAATATAAACTTTATTGGTTATATGCATCGGCCGTAAGGATTATAGCATGGAGTGGTCAAGGTGTCCTACCAATACATCCTTTTTGACTTAGACGGAACTTTAACCGACCCAGGGATCGGGATTGTCAATTCGGTCCGTTATGCGTTGCGGAAATTCGGGCTTGACGGCGACCCGGAGTTTCTCCGTTGTTTTATCGGCCCGCCGCTGATGGATTCCTTTATGAAGTATTATGGATTTGATGAAGAAAAAGCCAGGGAAGCGGTGGCGTACTACCGGGAGTACTATGGGCCCCGCGGGATCTTCGAAAACCAGCTTTATCCGGGTATTCCCGAGTTGCTCCAGACCCTGGTTGACCGCAGAAAGAAGCTGGCGTTGGCCACCTCCAAACCGACCGTCTTCGCCCGGCAGGTTCTCGCCCATTTCCAGATTGACCGGTATTTTGCCGACGAGCTGATCGTCGGCAGCTACCTGGACGGGCAGCGGACTAAGAAGACCGAGGTAATCGCGGCGGCCCTTGCTTTGCTCCCGCCGGACAAGGAGAAGGCGGTCATGGTGGGGGACCGGAAGTTTGACATTGAAGGGGCGCAGGCCAATGGGATTGCCTCGATTGCGGTCACGTATGGCTATGGCGAGCCGGCCGAGCTGGAAGCGGCCGGTCCGAACCATCTTGCCCGTACGGTCCCGGAGCTTTTGGCGTTGCTGGAGTGAACAAGAAAAGCATGCTTCCAGCGCATGCTTCGAAAGCGTGCGGGAGCAGACAACCGCAACGCAGCAGACAGCTACAACTCAGTTGACAGCCGCTACTCTTCGTTGGTCGCGGCTGTTTTTTCGGCCAGAAAACGGAGGACCAGAGCCAAGACCAAACCGTAGGTGGCGGAAGCGATGAAATTCGTTAAGGCCGTAGCCAGGGAGATCTTGGTGAGTTCGGGAACTTTAAAGAGCAAAGTGAGGGCGTAGGAAAAAAACCAGACGCCCAGACCGAAATGGATCCCTTTTAAAAGAAGATAAGGTTTGGGGGGGAAAGCACTCAAGTAGGTAAAGAGGACGCCAAGGGTCCCGGTAAAACCCAAATAACCTAAGAAAGCCAGCATATTTTCCCCCAAGTTGTTTGGAGGATGGCCAAAAATAAAGACCCCGGCGAAGTCGATAAACCGGAGGTTACCGACGTTAAAAAGGTAAATCATCACCAAGTTAACCGCGGTGGCGGCAACTCCGCCGCAGATTCCGGCGACAAGACCTGGGAGATAGTGCTTGTTTTCCATGCTCCACCCCGGAAAGAAAGTGCTTGCTCTTATTATTTGATCCAGGAAGTCATAATAAACTCTGGACTTTCTGGTTTTTGGTGGGCATCATTGGCATTGTCCTTCACCATGTTCGACTCTTCTTTGAGCCTAAAAAGCAGCCAAACATGGCGGTCAACCTAGGTTATAATTCCCCAGGAAGGTTCTGGTCCGTTCGTTGGCCGGTTGGCCGAAGAGGATTTCGGGGGTCCCTTCCTCCACAATCTGGCCCTTATCCATGAAGATGACCCGGTCGGCCACTTCACGGGCAAAAGCCATTTCGTGGGTGACCACCATCATCGTCATTTGCTCCGCGGCCAGGTTCCGGATTACTTTGAGCACTTCGCCGGTTAACTCCGGGTCCAGCGCCGAGGTGGGCTCGTCAAAGAATAGGATATCCGGTTTCATGGCCAAAGCCCGGGCAATCGCCACCCGCTGCGATTGGCCGCCCGAAAGTTGGTAGGGATAGGCGTCGGCCTTGTCGGAGAGGCCAATCTTCGCCAACAACTGGCGGGCGAGGGCCTCCGCCTCGGCGGGGGGTATTCCGGCCACATGGATGGGTGCTTCCGTAATGTTCCGGAGCACCGAGAAATGGGGGAAAAGGTTAAAACTCTGGAAGACCAGGCCCAGGCGCAAGCGGATCTTTCGTAATACCGCTTCGGGCGCGTAGTTGACCTCGCCCGTAGGTGAGGTGGTCACCATGGGTTCGCCCGCCACGTAGATGGCGCCGTGGTCGATCTTCTCCAGGAGGGTGAGGCAGCGCAGGAGGGTGCTTTTTCCGGAACCGGAAGGGCCGATCAGGGCGACGACCTCCCCCTCGTTAATCTGAAACGAGACTCCGGTCACCACATCTTCGGTACCGACAAAGCTTTTATATAGGTTTTCCACTCTAAGGATCTCCATGGGTTCAGCTCCTCTGTTTTATAAGCCTGGGGGCTTGCCCTCCGCCCGGTTTGGTCTTTCTGGTCTTCCGGCGGCAGAACGGGTCCCCGCCCCCGCTTTAGTTATATCCCCTAACGGTAATAACTCAGTTTCTTTTCCGCGGCGTCAAAAACTTTGGTCACAAGCCAATTCATAAAGAGATAAAAAAGGCCGGCGATAAAGAGCGGGGACGTGGAGAAGAGGCGGTTGGCCTCGTTTCTGGCAACCCGGAAAAGCTCGGTGATGCCGAGGACGGTGATCAAAGCAGTGTCTTTGACCAGGGTGATCACTTCATTGCTGACGGGCGGCAGAATTCGCTTGATTACTTGGGGAAGGATGATCCGGAAAAAAGTCTGGCTTTTCGTAAAACCCAAAACGGCCGCCGCTTCGTACTGGCCAAGGGAGATTGACTCAATCCCGCCGCGGTAAATCTCGGCGAAATAGGCGGCATAGTTGAGGGAAAACGCGACGATCGCAGCGGTAAAGCGGGGGAGGGTGAATCTTAATCCTTCCGGCAAGATGGCGGAGGGGGCAAAGTAGAAAAAGATCAGTTGTAGAATCAAAGGGGTTCCGCGCATGATCAGTATATAGAAGCGAACGGGCAGGTTTAACCATTTATAAGGGGCCATGCGGGCCAGGGCGATCAAAAGACCCAACGGCAGTGAAATAAGGAGGGTCAAGCAGAAGATCCGGAGGGTGGTTAAGGCGCCGGAACCCAGCAAAGCCAGTTGTTTGAGCAGTTGGGTACTGTATTCCAGGACAAACATTTCATATAACCCCTTTTATTCTTAAGTTGCTAATCCGGTTGTTATGATGATTCGCAGCAAGCGTGCGGAATCCTCTTTAAAGATGGTTTCTATTCGGCAAAAAATCCTGGTGGTAAAGATCCGGGGCGGCGTTATAACCGTAATGGCCGTGATAAACGCAATAACCATGCAAGCAAACGAGGGCGAACGTAATATAGCATATGCGGTCACTGTAATAACCGTAATCAACGCAATAAACGTGATAACTGTGCAATAACCGCGAAATAACTATGAAATAGTTATGAAACAGACGTACTAGCCGTGAAATAGCCATATAAAGCTCCCTATAAGGCCTTATATAAAACCAGATACTAGACTATATTAGACTATTCTAGACATATATTAGAGAAAAGGGTTATGAGTTCCCGCTGAGAACCCATAACCCTCCTTTACGAACTTGTCCTTTGCGGAGGCTTAGCGGTTGATCACAGTGATGTCTTCCCCAAACCATTTGTTGGAGATGGCCGCCAGCGTGCCGTCTTTCGCCATCGCGATGAGAGTGTTCTGGAATTTCTCCATTAACGCCTGATCGTTTTTGCGGAATCCGATCCCGTATTCTTCGCTGGCCAAAGCCTCATCCAGGACGACAAAGTCCTTGGCTTTTTGTTGGATGTAATAACGAGCCACGATCTCATCCATCAAGACCGCATCCAAACCGCCCAGCTCCAGGTCCATGAGGGCGGTCATGTTCTCGTCAAATTCAATGACGTTCCCCAACGAGGCTTCAAACTCAGGGGCGCTGGTCAAGGCGTCTTTCGCGCTGGAACCGGCCTGCAAGCCCAGGGTTTTTCCGGCTAAAGCGGAAAGGGACGTGATCCCCGCATTCGCCCGGACGATGATGACTTGCCGGTTATCCATGTATGGTTTGGTAAAGAGGATATTTTTTTGGCGTTCGGGGGTTATGGTCAAACCGTTCCAGATGCAGTCGATGTTTTTCGTGTTTAATTCCTGTTCTTTGGCATCCCAGTTGATCGGTTGCAACTTAAGTTCGATGCCAAGACGTTTGCAGGCTTCTTTGGCGACATCAATATCAAAACCGACGATCTGCCCGTTTTCATCCCGGAACCCCATCGGCGGGAAACTGTCATCCAACCCCAGGACAAAGACACCTTTCTTCTTCACATCTTCCCAGGAAGTATCCTTTTTGGTGCCGGTACAACCAGCGAGAAGGAAAAGGACGACCGACATTGAGATAAGGACAAAAACAAGCGTTCTCTTCATAAATAATCACCCCACAAGTATTCATATGCAATTATCATACTTGAAAAAAGGTTAATAGTAAAGGGCCAAACTGTAACAAAATACCTTCCTTTTGTATATTTTTTGTCCGACCGGTGCTGCGACCAAGGGATTCACGCCGGCGTCCTGCTAGCCACGGAACAAACCGACCAAGATTCTTTACAAAGTGAAGGTAACTCTTTGGGGAAAGGAGAAGGGAAATCAATTTCAAACGAGAATTAAAATAAAAACAGATCTATATTAAATCAATATAGGTTTAATAATTGCTCCCCTCAGGAAAGGAGACATGAGTTTGCCCAGGAGCGACCTCATAAGGTTACCGGCCAGTGGATTAAAGAAATAAGGTGAACGCCCCTCCCCGCGTTTCACCTTTTTTTGTCGATGATTAAAGAATTGTTGGGGAAGGTGAAGGAAAGAAGCGAGAAATCTGAGGACTAAGGAGGGAATACGATGGCAACCATTCTGATCATTGAAGACCATGCCCTCAGCCGACAGATGCTCAATACCTGGCTCGGGTACACGGGACACTCCATTTTAAAGGCGGGGAGTGGAGAAGAAGCCCTGGCGATTGCCAGGGAAAAGATCCCGGATTTAATCATCAGTGATATTGCGATGCCGGGGATGGACGGTTTTGAACTGGTCCGTCGCTTGCGGCAGGAAAAGGAGTTACGCCGGATCCCTGTTATCTTCTATACGGCCATCTACCGCCAACCCCAAATGATCCATCTCCATGAGCTGAACGAAACTTGCCAGGCCATCCCAAAGGCTTCCGAACCTTCCGCTCTTCTGGCCGCCATCAATGAAGTGTTAGGCCCCCCACCGAAGAACATGCTGCAAGCTGCTACCAAGGAGGAGGCGGTGGCGACCGCCGATGCGGTGCAAACCATCTTCCGTCAGGGCGCGGGATTACGGTTGGCGATTTTAATGGAGCTCAGTTATAATTTAGTTTCTGAACGTAACCCGGTGGCGCTTTTAGAAGCTTTTTGCCGGGGGGCACGGGGGTTTATCGACTGTCAAACGGCACTCCTGGCGATTGAGGATGAAAAGATCAAGAGCCGTTATTTCTGGGACCAACAACAACGAGGCGAAAGGGCGGAGAACGTCGACCAACTCGTCCCGCCGTCGGTCATTATTCACCAAGTGGTAAAGGAGCGGCAGCCATTCCGTTGGCCGCGCGGGGAAATGCCCGACGATCACCAGGGGTGGAAACTGGGCGTCTACCGGTCATTGCTGGTTGTGCCCGTGGCCACCTCCAATAAAGTGTACGGCTGTGTGGCCCTGGGCAATAAAGAGCATGGGCGCTTCTTTACGGAAGAAGAGGCCGAGATGATTTTGACCCTCAGTAAACAGGTGGCGCTGGCCTATGAAAACCTCTTGCTCATGCAGAAACTGCAGGAAAACGAGGAGCGTTTACGTTTGGTCCTCTCGACGACCGGGCTTTGCACTTGGACTTGGGATCTGGACTCTAACCGGTTTACTTGCTGGGTGGATGGGTCTAACCAAGAACCGCTGGTCTTGACCTCTGAGGAATTTTTTGCCGCCATTGACTCCAGCGACCGGGTTGAGGTTTACAACCGGTTGGAGCGGGCGATCGGCCTTGGGCATGATTTTGAGGTCGAGTACCGCACGAATTGTAACGGGCGGCCGGGCTGGATCTTGTCCAAAGGGCTGGTCAACCGGGTGAATAAGGATACAACCGAAGTAATCGGGATCAACTTGGATATCACGGAACGTAAGCGGATGGAGGAAGAGGCACTCGCTTCGGAGCGGGAACTACTGAGAATTACCCTGAACTCGCTGGAGGAAGGGGTGATTGCCACCGACCGGAACGGCCGGGTGATGTTGCTGAACTGTGCCGCCCAGAAGATGATCGGGTGTAGCGAAGAAGAAGCATACAACCAACCCCTCGGCCAACTCCTGACCGTTTGCGATGGGAAGACCGGCGAAAGAATCGAGCTTTCGGCGGAGATCAACTGTCCTGATGTGCTGCTCATCACCCGCCATTTGGGGAAGATCCCGATTACACTCCAGAATTCGCCGATTAAACTGCCGAACGGGAAAGAGATCGGGATGGTCACTGTTTTTCAGGATATCACGGAAAAACGCCAAGCCGAGCGGGAACTGCTCAAGACGGCTAAACTGGAGTCGCTGGGAGTCCTAGCCGCGGGAATTGCCCACGACTTCAACAATACGCTGGCTGCGATCATCTCCAATCTCCAGTTGGCCATGATTCAGCACGCAAAGCAGGTGGATATCTCTTCCACTCTGGCCCAGACGGTGGAGATCACCTATAAAGCCAGTGCTTTAACCAAACAACTGCTGACCTTCGCCAAGGGAGGAGCGCCGGTGAAAAAAAATGCCCCGCTTGACCGATTAATCCGGGAGACTACCGAATTCGTGCTCCGGGGCTCCAATCTTAAAGTGGAATACCTGAACCCCTCCGATCTTTGGCCCGTTGCCATCGATGTCGGGCAGATCAGTCAGGTCGTCCATAACCTGGTCCTCAACGCCAAACAGGCGATGCAACACGGCGGCATCATTACCATCAGCGTCAACAATGTAGAAGTTGGCGTCAATCAAAAGCAAAAGTTGAAACCGGGTAAATATGTGCAAGTAACCATCGAGGACCAGGGGGTGGGGATTAAACCGGAGATCCTGGGGAAGATCTTTGATCCGTTTTTTACCACCAAGCCCAGTGGTAACGGTTTGGGACTGGCGACGGCGTTTTCGATCATCCGCCAACACGACGGCGTAATCGAGGCGGAATCGACGGTCGGGGTCGGCTCGACTTTCCGGATTTACTTGCCCGCTTCCACGCAAACGGTGGCACAGGAAACAGAGGAAAAGGAAACAACGGTGACGGGGGAGTGCTTGCGGATTCTGCTGATGGATGATGAAGAGCTGATCTGCCGGGCCGTGGCCGAACTGCTGACCAACTTCGGCCATGAGATTGTGACCACGCACAACGGGCAGGAGACGATCAAGGTCTTCCAAGAAGCCAAAAGGAGTAACAACCCCTTCGACGTGGTTATTCTGGACCTGACCATTCCGGGTGGAATGGGGGGGAAGGAAGTCCTTGCCTGCCTGCGCAGTCTTGATCCGCAGATTAAAGCCGTCGTTTGCAGCGGTTATGCCTCGGACCCTATCATGGCAGATTACCAAGAACATGGTTTTTCCGGCGTGGTCAGTAAACCATACCGGATCGATGAATTGCTGGCCGTTCTACGGCAGGTCACTGTGGACTAATGGTTTTATATTTTTAATGAAAATAGACATATTTTTTCCAAAAGCTTGCGATATCTACGAAAATTATCTAGAATAATAAGCGAGTACGATTGCCAATGTCTCCGCGGCCCGCCCGGCGCCGGCCAAGGCCCCGGGGATTATCCTTAAAAATTTCCCCTACTCGTGACCCTTCTGGTTTTGGTTTTTTTCGCCAAATCCACCCAGGCCCCACGGGCGGCCGGTGAACCGTACGACAAGGGGAAACGATAGCCAAAGATAACAGGAGTTGCAGAAAGGAGTTTATCCGAGTTAAGCATGGAGAGGATCAAACAGGTTTATCTGATCGGGCTGGGGGCGGTGGGCAGTGCCTATGCCGCGAAGATGAATGAAGCCGAACCCGGCCTGGTCAAGGTGCTTGTGGATCGGCAGCGCCTGGCGGCCTACCGGGAGGCGGAGATCCGGGTTAACGGGAAGCCCTGTTGCTTCAGCTTTGTCACCCCGGAGCAGGCTGTTGAAAAAGGGGATCTGATCCTGATTGCCGTCAAAGGGCATCACTTGGCGGATGCCATCACCCTGATCCGCCCCTTTGTCGGGGAGAAGACCATCATCATTTCCCTGTTGAACGGGATTTCCAGCGAAGATGAGATTGGCCGGGTTTATGGGCCGGAAAAACTCCTCCCGGCTTTTGTGGTTGGGACCGATGCGACCCGGGAAGGAAGGTCGACCAACTATTCCAACCTGGGGCGGATCGTTTTTGGTGACCAAGATGGTTTAGCTTCGCCGAAGGTCCAAGCGGTGCAGGCCCTTTTCGACCGGACGGGGGTTCCCTATTCGATCTCCGGTGATATCCTGCGGGAAATGTGGTGGAAGTTCATGCTGAACGTGGGGGTTAATCAGGTCTCGGCGGTTTTAAGGGCTCCTTACGGTGCCTTTCAGCAGGTGAAGGAAGCGCGGGAATTGATGGCCATGGCCTGCCGGGAGGTTTTGCCGATTGCGGAGCGGATCGGGATCAACCTGACCACCGCTGATCTCGACGCTTGCCATGACCTCATTGCCCGGCTGGACCCGGAAGGGAAGACTTCGATGCTCCAGGATGTGGAAGCCGGCCGCAAAACCGAGGTGGAAAGCTTTGCTTGGACGGTGGTGGCGCTCGGGGAAAAATATGGGGTACCAACGCCGGTGAATGCCTGTTTGGGACGGATGATCGCGACTTTGGAGCAGACGTACCGCCGGTAGTCGTCTCGTCGTCCATCCCGCCGGCTGCCGGCGCCGCCACAAATTCGCACCAGAGGACCGTGATGATCATTAGTAAAGAAGGAAAAATTATTATTCCGAATACATTTTACGGCCGGTTGACGCCGGCTGTTTTTCATCGCCGCTTGCACCGTTTTGCCGCCGAGGTGGAGACGGAGGAGGGGCGGGAGACGGTGCATATCCCCAACTCCGGACGTTTGCAAGAGCTTTTATTCACCGGGAATACAGTCGGGTTGAATTATGAAGGGCACCCCGGGCGGCAAACCCGTTACACGCTAGTGGGGGCGGAAACCGATGCCGGCTGGGCCTTTATCGATGCCCGTCTGCCTAACCGCATCCTGGCCAAGGCCTGGCGGAAACTGCCGCCCCTGCGCGACTACGACCGGGTTTACCCGGAAAGAACCTGGGGGAGCAGCCGGTTTGATCTGGTGCTGCAAAAGGACGCCTCCGCGGAGACGGCCTGGTTGGAAGCAAAATGCGTCACCTTGGTGCGGGAGGGGGCCGGGCTTTTCCCTGACGCGCCCACGGAGCGGGGCAGCAAGCACCTTCTGGAGCTGGCAAAGGTTGGCGCCGCCGGGGGAAAAGCCTTTGTCCTCTTTTTTCTGCAGCATCCGGGGGGAGTCAGCGTCCAGGCGAATCAGGAGATGGATCCGAAATTCACGGCGGCCATGGCGGCCGCCGCCCAAGCGGGGGTGGCTATTCATGCCTACCGGGTACTGCCGGCGGAAGAAACGGTGGTTTTGACGGAAGTGCCGGTGCTATTACCGCTGGCCACCTGACGATCCTGGGGACCAAAACGGTTGGTCCCCGCGACGCCCAAGAGAATGAGCACGCCACCGACCAGGTGGTACCAATGGAAGGGTTCCCCCAGGAGGCCGATCCCGGCGGCCACCGAAACAATGGTGGTCAGGTTGGTAAAGATCGCAGCCCGGGCGGCCCCAATCTTGGCGATGAAGTAATTCATCCCGAAGAAGGCCACCACCGAAGAGAGGACCCCCAGGTATAACACGGCGGCCCAGACCTCCTTGCGCTGCAGTAAAGATAGAGTTTGGGACGGGGTGAGGCTGTTTTGCGTCAAGGCCAGACCGCCAAAGAAGACGGCGCCGGCCCACATCATAACGTAGGTGAGCTCCACGGGACGAAACTGCTGTGACAACCAGCGGGAAAGAGTTGTAAAGAGGGCGGCGGAGAAGACGGCGCCCAGTAAGGCCAAGAGACCCATGGTGTGGCCGGAGGTGGTGATCCCGCCCCCGCCCAGGATAATAAAGCCGACGCCGAGGACGGAAATGATAATCGAGGCTGCCTGCAAGGGACTGGGGATCTCTTTCAAAAACAAGGCGGCCAGCAGCGTCACCAAGACCGGAATCAAGGCGATCATCAGCCCGGCCTCAGAAGCAGTGGTCAGGTTGATCCCGGTGGTCTCAAAGGTAAAATAAAGGACCGGCTCGCAGAGGGCGAGCAGCAAGACCTTCTTTATAGGGCGGTTTTTGAGCTTAATATCAACAACCCGCAAGACGCGGAGGAGGGTCAAGAGAAAGGCCGCCGTCATAAAGCGGAAGGCCAGTAGCTGATTGGGGGTCACATAGTCGAGGGCCGCCTTGGTAAAGATAAAGGAAAAACCGAAGATAAGTTCAGTGAAGACGGCTAGAAGGTAAGCACCGATCATGAACGCAACACATCCTGTCGTAAATGATGAACGTAGATAAAATACTGGTTAATGTTTATATCATAAACTCGGGGAGGGCCTTCTGTCAAACAAAAAGACGGTTGCAAACCGGAGAAAGTCATCATTGGCCAAACTCCGCCTTGCGGATGGGAACAAGGTATAATATAATAAAACGACGCGGTTTTCCAGCAAACCCGCGTAAAAAAACTGGAGGTGTTTTCATGACGGCGAATAATTCCACTGATTCCCCCCTGTATTATATTTTATCCACCCTTTTTGTTACTTCCCTTTTGCTCTCCAATATTACCGCCGGAAAAATGGCAAGCCTTTTCGGTCTGACTTTGCCCGCGGCCGTGGTCTTTTTCCCCATCGCTTATATTCTGGGGGATGTGCTGACGGAGGTATACGGTTTCTACCGGGCACGGCTCACGATCTGGCTTGGCTTCTTTGCCAACCTCTTTATGGTTGTTGTTTTTATGGTCACCATTGTCTTGCCCTATCCCGATTTTTGGACCGCCCAGGAGGCCTACCGGACGGTCTTGGGGATGACCCCCCGGCTGGTGGCGGCCTCGACCGTGGCTTACTTCGCAGGTTCGTTTTTAAATTCCGCCCTTTTGTCCAAGTTAAAGGTGATTACGGCCGGGCGGTGGCTGTGGTTGCGGACGATCGCTTCAACCCTGGTGGGCGAAGGAGCGGATACGGCTTTGTTTATTGGCGCCGCCTTTGGGGGGACGATGCCCCTTCCTCTGCTGGCCAAGCTGGTTCTGGCCCAGTACGGATGGAAAGTTACGTATGAAATCCTGGTCACTCCGTTAATCTATGTAGTGGTCGGATGGCTCAAACGCCGGGAAAAAGTGGATGTCTATGACCACGAGGTGACCTACAACCCTTTTATTTTAGACTGGAGGCGAGATGATGAGTAAGACCAGGCATGAGACGTCGAATGAGGATGGTTTCCGCGCTTTGGGGAAGGCGGTCCGCACGCCGGTGCGGGCGTTGGATACCTTTCCCAAGCCGGCGGGGGTTGAGACCGTCATCATGGAGAGTGATGAAGTGACCAGTCTGTGCCCGGTGACCGGGCAACCGGATTGGGAGACAGTAACCATTGAGTATGCGCCGGACCAAGCTTGCCTTGAAAGTAAAAGCTTAAAACTGTATTTGTGGAGTTTCCGTGAGGATGGCGTCTTCTGCGAAGCTTTGGCCGCGCAGATCGCCAATGATGTGGCTGCCGCGTGCCGGCCTTTCTGGGTGAAGGTGACCGTGACCCAGAAACCGCGCGGGGGAATAAAAATAGTGGCCACCGCCCGGGTGGACCGGGACTGAACCAGCGGCCGTCAGTCCTTACTCCAACGCCCGCCGGAAAGCAAAGCGGGCGTTTTCTTATTCTTAACGAAAACGAAGCGTAGAAAAAGAGGAAAAACCGGTGCTAAAGAGCAATTAAACAAGAAAGATCGAAAGCGGGAAAAACGAATGATGATTGACGGTTAATGGGGGAGTAGGTTGAAACAGTTGACCTTGCACAAACGGTTAAAACAAAGCCTGGACTTAGGTCTCCGCCCGGCATGGAAGGATATTATGGTGATCACCATTCCTGCCTTTATCGAACTGGTCATGTCCACCCTCTTCGGGATGGTTGATATGGTGATGGTTGGACGGCTGGGTCCGGCCGCAATTACGGCCGTTGGATTGACAAACCAGCCGTTTATGTTGTTATTGGCCATTTTTGCCGCCGTGAACATCGGGACGACCACGTTGGTGGCCTGGCAGATCGGCGCCCGGGAAGTGGACAAAGCGGAGGCGGTGACCCGGCAGGCGTTGGTCGTCAGTCTCGTTTTGGGGAGTTTGGTCAGCGGAATCGGGGTTTTTCTGGCCCCGGTGATTGTGCGTTTTATGGGGGCGGGGCCCGACACCTTTGCCGACGCCACGTTTTATTTCCAGATCGTGGCGGCCGGTTTGTTGTTTCAGGTGGTAAACATGGGGATAACGGCGGCCCTGCGCGGCGCAGGCGAGACCAAAATTCCCATGCTCTATAACGTGGGGAGCAACTTGTTCAACGTCTTCGGCAATTATGTCTTAATCTACGGGAAACTGGGCTTCCCCCGCTGGGAGGTGGCCGGGGCGGCGGTTTCCACGACGGTCTCCCGTTTATTAGCCTGTCTGGCCGGGCTATATGTCCTTTATTTGTCCCGACACTCGGTGATTCACCTCAAACTTAAGGCTGATTACCGGCTGCACCGGCCGACTATCCAACGGATCTTTACCATTGGCTTGCCGGCGGCGCTCGAACAGTTTATTCTCCAGGGGGGCTTGATGCTTTTTGCGAAAACCGTCTCGACCCTTGGTACGTTGAAATTTGCCGCCCACCAGATCGGTCTGAACATCAGTGGCCTTTCCTTTGCTCCAAGCATGGCGTTTGGCGTGGCTGCCACGACCTTGGTCGGGCAGAGCCTCGGGGCGGAAAAAGAAGAGCAGGCGGAAGACTACGCCAAGATTGTGCACAAAATCGCCCTGGCGGTGGCGGTCTTTAATGGGTTGCTTTTTGTCCTTTTTTCTCACCCGATGGCCCTGGTCTATACTTCCGACCCGGTAGTGTCCGCGGAGGCGGCGATGGTCCTCAAGATCCTGTCGCTGGCGTTGCCGGGACAGTCCACCCAATTTGCACTGGCGGGCGCCTTGCGGGGGGCCGGTGACACCATGTATCCCCTGTACGCGTCCGCGCTGGGGATTTGGGTCTTCCGGGTGGCTGTGGCCGCTATTTTTGTCCGGATCTTCCACTGGGGACTGGCCGGCGCCTGGGCCGCTTTTGTGATGGACCAGTATACCCGGTCGGCCGTGGTTTACCTCCGCTTCCGGTCGGGGAAATGGAAACACGTCCGGTTGCGTGTGGGGTAAATTAAACGCCCGGTTGCAGACCGGGTGTTTTTTTATGCCGGTGGCGAGGCATAGGGGGAGAGCGGCCCGCGTAAGGTAGAGGAGGAGGTAAAAATGGCGATTCCTTTTTACTTTGTCGCGCTCTTAATCTTGGCCGCCGAATTTGTGAACGGGTGGACCGACGCGCCCAATGCCATTGCCACGGTGGTAGCGACCAAAGCGCTGAAGCCAAGGGCCGCCGTAGTGCTGGCCGTAACCGGTAATATGCTGGGGGCCTTTTACGGGCGGGCTGTGGCCCAAACCATCGGGACGGAGATCGTCCGGCCGGAAGCAATTAACCTGGTGACCTTGGGGGCGGCTTTACTCGGGATTGTGGTCTGGGCGACGGCGGCCTCTTGGTTCGGGGTCCCCACCAGTGAAAGCCATGCCCTCTTGGCCGGGCTGGCCGGAGCCGGCCTGGCAACGGCCGGCCCGGCGGCGCTGCTGCTTTCCGGGTGGAAAAAGGTCTTCCTGGGGCTGGTGATCTCAGTGCTCTTCGGCGCAGTCGGCGGATTCGGGTTGGTCTGGATGTTGAAGTTATTAAGTATGGGTTGGCCGCCGGCCAAAAAAGACCGGATCTTCAATCTCCTTCAGATCGTGGCCGCGGGAGGGATGGCTTTCAGTCACGGGAGCAACGACGGGCAGAAGTTTATTGGTCTTTTCACCTTAACCTTGGTGCTGGCCGGGGTTTTGCCCGTTTTTCAAGTTCAACCCTGGGTTG
>JAAYMP010000189.1 GCA_012521315.1 Bacillota bacterium | reverse complement strand
TTGGCGGAACAGCTCCGGACCGGCGGCTTGAAAAAGACCTACCTGGCCGTCGTCCACGGCCAACTGGCGAAGGGCGGGCACCTGGTGCATTTTCTGGCCAAAGACCGGATGACCAATACGGTTAAAGTGGTTGCCCCGGCGGATCCGGGCGGGAAAAAAGCGGCCTTGGACTACACCGTCCTGGCGGAAAAGGATGGGCTCAGCTTAATCCGGGTCAATCTGCTGACCGGCCGTTCCCACCAGATCCGGGTGCAGTTTGCCGCCATCGGCCACCCGCTTTACGGGGACCAGAAATACGGGGCCGCCCGGAACACCCCGGGGCAGCAGATCGCCCTCTGGTCCCACCAGCTCGTTCTCCGGCACCCCACCAAAGGGGAGGAACTGAGCTTCACCTCGTCCCCCCCTGACCGCCCGCCCTGGGATCTTTTTCGATAACCCCCGGAAACAAGCCAAAACATGCCGTGCCAATAAAAAAACCTGCCGTTCGGTAAACGGCAGGTTTTTAAGTTTAATGGCCTTGGCGCCGCCATCCCTTCTTCCGCCTTTCGCCGGTCCGTTTACTTAAGTGCAGGCATCTTCGGCAGTTGGGCGAAGCCCCTCTCCAGATCCTCGTCGGTCGGGATATAATCGGTCATGGTTCCGTTTAAGAAAGATTCGTAGGCCGTCATATCAAAGTAGCCGGTCCCGGACAGCCCGAAAAGGATGGTTTTGGCCTCCCCGCTCTCCTTGCACTTGAGTGCTTCGTGGATGGCCCCGTAGATCGCATGGGCCGATTCGGGCGCCGGCAGGATCGTTTCATGCTTGGCAAAGAAAACAGCCGCCTCAAACACCTTGGTCTGCTCGACCGCCATTGCCTCCATGTAGCCGTCATGGTACAGTTTGGAAAGGATCGGCGCCATGCCGTGGTAACGTAGCCCCCCGGCGTGATTGGGCGCCGGGACAAATTGGCACCCCAGGGTGTACATCTTAGCCAAGGGGGTAATCCGGCCGGTGTCACAGAAGTCGTAAGCGTAACGGCCCCGCGTAAACGAGGGGCAGGAAGCCGGTTCCACCGCGATAATCCGCGGCGCGGCCTTGCCCAGCAGTTTATCCTGCATGAAGGGGGCGATTAAACCTCCCAGATTCGAGCCCCCGCCCGCACAGCCGACAATGATGTCCGGGTACTCATCCAGCATCTCCATGGCCGCTTTCGTCTCCAGGCCGATGACGGATTGGTGCAGTAATACCTGGTTGAGCACGGAGCCGAGCACATAACGGTAGCCTTCGGTGGTCACCGCTTTTTCCACCGCTTCCGAGATGGCACAGCCAAGGCTGCCCCCGGTCGTCGGATCATTCGCTAGAATAGCCCGGCCGGCGTTGGTTGTGGTACTGGGGCTCGGGATGATCTCCGCGCCGAAGGTCTGAATCACCGAACGGCGGAACGGTTTCTGTTCATACGAACATTTCACCATGTAGACTGTTAAGGGGATCTTGAAGAAGGCGCAGGCTTCAGCCAAGGCCGTGCCCCACTGGCCGGCCCCGGTCTCCGTCGTCAAGCCGGCCAAACCCTGTTTCTTGGCGTAATAGGCTTGCGCCGCCGCCGAGTTCAGCTTATGGCTGCCCGAGGTGTTGTTTCCTTCGAATTTACAGTAAATCCGCGCCGGGGTGTCCAACGCTTTTTCCAGGTTGTAAGCCCGGATTAACGGCGACGGCCGAAACATCTTGTAAAACTCCAGAACCTCCTCGGGAATGTCGATGTAACGGGTGGTCGCATCCATCTCCTGTTTGACCAATTCCCCACAGAAAACAGGGGTGAGTTCCTCCGCCTTCACCGGTTCGAAGGTCGCCGGGTTCAGCATCGGTTCGGGCTGCTCCTTCAGATCCGCCCGGAGATTGTACCACTGCCTTGGCATCTGCTCCTCGCTCAGATACACGCGGTACGGGACATGCTTTCTCATTCTCATGTTCATTCTCCTCTCGTCTCTTCTCGTCTTTGTTTTTGGTATGAAAAAAGCTTCTGCCTCCAAATACTGGGACAGAAGCTTATTTCCCTCTGCGGTACCACCCGGTTTGGCGCGTCAGCGCCCGCTCATTCGCCATATACAATCATATATGCTCCCTTGGTAACGGGTGGAGATCCCGTCGGGTATTACTCGACAGAAATTGTCTTTCTTCCCGCCCTCGTAAGCCCATTCGGTATAGCCCTTAGTTACTGCAATCCCACCAGCTGCAGCTCTCTGTCAACCAGCAACTATACCTACTCTTCTTCCTCACCGGTTTAGCCGATTTAAGAACTGTAAAGCTTTTTTATAGTATACACGGAAGGTGGAGAAAAGTCAATAAAAAATGAAAAGCTAAGGAGAGAAGGCCACCGGCGTCAACTCCCGATCCTACTAATTGATAAAAGTAAAGCAAAAAGAAGGCAAAAGATCTTTTGAATGGTGAAGGGAGAACACTTATTTAAGAGGAGGATTGGATGAAACAACTAAAACAGAATTACCTGGTCGTCACCGGCCGGCAGGACCTGGCGAAAGCCACAGCCGGGAAAAGGGCCGTCCTTGCCCTGGTCTTTGCCACTTGGTGCCCGTTTTGCCGCCGCTTTTTACCCGTCTTTGAAAAGTACACCGCCGGGCGGGCGGACTTCCTTTTCGTGGAGGATGACGAAGAGCTTGCGGCCGGCGAATATCAGATCGACACCATCCCGACTGTTCTCTATTTCGAAGACGGCGCGCTGGCTAAGCGTCTCGACGGCCAACGGGGCATCGGTTTACGCGAAAACGAACTGGTTGCTTTTATCCAGGACTGCGGCTTGGCCTAACAGAAGCTTACCGGCAATGCCGGCCGCTTCTCCGGCGTTGCCGGTCAATCTCGTACAGAATAATCGAAGCGGCGCACGAAACATTAAACGAGGTGCTCTCTCCGTACATCGGAATCTGCACCAGGGTGCCAAAGCTTGCGCAGAGGTCTTTATAATTTTTACTCAACCCGTGGGTTTCGTTGCCAACCAGTAAAGCCGTTGGTTTGGTGAAATCCGCTTCGTCAACCAGAAGTTCGGCGTGGGCGGTGGAACCGACCACTTGAAAAGCGGGGAGCTTCTGCCGGACCCTTTCCAACCAGGGCCGGACTTCGTGGTGGGAAGGCAGCCGGAAGATGGGGACCGCAAAAAACGTACCCATGCTGGCCCTGATTGTTTTGGGATCGTAGAGATCAACCCCGTGGCCGGTGATGAGCAAAGCATCCACTTTCAACGCTTCACAGGAGCGGATCAGGGTCCCCAAATTCCCGTGGCTGGAAGGCCGGTCAAAGATCACCACCAATAAGTCGCCTTTGATCTCAAGGTGCGACAGATCCTTCTCGACCATATCGACCACGGCGATCAGCTCGGAAGTCTCCTCTTCCTTCTCGCTTAGCTTGGCCATCAACCGGTAAGGTAACTCCAGGTGCAGTTCGGCCCGGGACGTGGCCAACACCTCTTCAGCCCACGCCGAGAGGGGTTTTTCCCGCGAATAGACGAACCAACGGATTGGCCAGTTATATTGCAGGGCGAAATCAATCGCTTTGACCCCTTCGACAAAAAACTGGCGGTATTTATTCCGTTTCTCGCGGTTTCTTTTCAGTACTTCCACCCGTTGAAAATAGTTGTTCTCCACGAAGATCCTTTTTGTCGTCGGCTTCATCCGGTTTTCCCCTTCAAATACCTCTTTTCCAAGGCCAAGAGCTTTTCTTTGATCGCCAGCCCGCCGCCATAGCCGACCAACGCCCCGTTGGCGCCGATCACCCGGTGACAAGGGATCAAGATCGGCAATGGGTTCCGGTTGTTGGCCCGCCCAACCGCCCGGGTCGCCTTTTCGTTGCCAATTCGCCGCGCCACCTCTTTATAACTGACCGTCTCCCCGTATGGGATTTCACACAAAGCCTGCCAGACGCGCTTTTGGAAGGTGGTCCCGGCGGGAGCCAGCGGTAAACTGAAGGCCGTCCGCCGGCCGGAAAAATAAGCCAGCAGTTGCGCGCGGGCTTCAATGAGCAGCGCCGTTTCCCGCACCGGCAAATCCGGCGGCAGGGGATCGTGGGCAAAATATAACTCGGTCAGGTAGTCGCCGTCGGCCACCAGCCCCAGGCGGCCCAGGGGCGTTTCGACCAAGAGTAAGCTTTTCATCGCACCGCCAACCTCTCATCAGAACTGGATAACGCTTCTCTTAAGCAAACAGCAACAAACTGGCCGCCATCACCATCATCCCCAGGACCAGCCCGCAGATGGCCCAATGGTGTTCACCGTATTTCTCCGCGGTCGGCAGCAATTCATCCAGGGAGATGTAGACCATGATCCCGGCCACCCCCGCAAAAACCCAGCCGAACATCGCCTCATTAATTATGAAGATCCGGAAGAGAAAATACCCGAGGGCGGCCCCCAACGGCTCGGAAAATCCGGAGAGAAACGAATAGAAAAGCGCCTTCTTACGGCTCCCGGTCGCATAGTAAACCGGGACCGAAACGGCAATACCTTCCGGTATGTTATGAATGGCAACGGCGACCGCAATGGTGATTCCTAAAGACATTTCTTTAACTGCACTGGCAAAAGTGGCGATCCCTTCCGGAAAGTTATGAATGGTGATGGCCAACGCCGAAAAGAGGCCCAGGCGGAGCAAAGCCGGGTCACCGTTGCCAATGCCGGTCTCCTCGCTCGTCTTATGGATCTCATGGGGATTATCAGGACTCGGGACAAAGCGGTCAATCAAGGCGATCAGGGCGATGCCGGCAAAAAAAGCGATCGTCGTCGCCCAATATCCTTGCGGGGAGCCATAGATCGCCTCCAGGGAGATCCGGGCTTCCGCAAAGATCTCAATCATCGAAACATAGATCATAACGCCGGCGGAAAAGCCCAAGACAACCGAGAGAAATTTCCTATTCGGTTTTTCGGTGTATAAAGCCACCAGACTTCCGATTCCCGTGGAGAGACCGGCAAATAAAGTGAGTCCGAAAGCAAAAAGCAGATTGGTCTTGTCGAAAGGCATCGTCGTACCCCTTTCCCGAATAAATTAGTTTGAGCAGCAGGATAACGGCTTCTTGTCCACTCGCCTCAAAAGGACAATAACCTAAAAACCGGCTTCCTGTCAATACTTAGACCGGTAAAGTTTGCCGTTGTACTTTACGGTTATACATAAAAAAAGGCCCTATCGGCCTTGGAACGCAAGTTTCTCATAATGTTTGTACAAAGAGTGAAACTCGCCACTGTAATTATTATGCCACGGTTTTCTCTTCCCGCAGAAATGGAGGATGACCGTGTTCTGAATGACATAATCCATGCTGATCTTGCCTTTACTCAAAAAGCGAAAATACTTATAAAACCTTGTATCATAGTTATATTTGATCTCGTCCAGCTTTAGAATGTGTTTGGCATAGAGAGAATTCAAAACATCCTGGTCCGGAAGGATCAGGCGGTTCTTGTTTTTTTGCACAAAGGCGAAGATCTCCTCTTCTTTGACGACCTCCCTTTGCCGCTTCAGGTTCATTAGTAAGACCCCGGAATTGAAATACTCGTCCAGATCGTACTCCAGGAACCGGACCCGGTTGATCTCCTTAACCATCAGCCGGTCGTGATAAGCCGCCGCATACATCCACCCCGACAAGTCAAGGTCATAAAGGTCTTTGATGCTGTTGATGACCAAAATATCCGGATCAAGATAGAGCACCTTGTCCAAGTCGGCCGGGAGGTACTTGAACGCCAGTAACCGGTAGTACATCTCCTTGGTGTAGTGCTTGACCACCGGCGCCTCGGCAAAGTCACCTTCCCCGGCCGTCAGCACAAACAGGCGTTGGCCGTACCGGCTGGTGTATTCTTCAAGCTCATGAAGCTCGTCCGGCTTAATCCGCGAATGCAACAGATAAAGGTTAAACGCTTCCCCCGGATTGTTGAAATAAAGGGAGTACAGCATAACTTTGAGCGGTCTGAGGTAGTTCGAATCCAGTGTCACCAAAACATTCACTGAACTTCCCACACTTTCTTCGGTCTTGAGCTTTTCCCCGTTCGCGGGTCACCAACAAAAAACAAGGAAGGTCGCTCCTAAAGGTACCTTCCTTCGTTTCTCAACTATACTGATTTCCCGACCTTCCATGACCAACAGGGTACCGTTTAGGAGGGCTACATCCTTGTCCAAACCTAGACAAGATCATTATACCCTGTTCCGCGCCCGGGCTCAATACATAGTTATGTTAAAAAAACCACCTGAATCCTCGGCGCTTGGTTAATAGACCTCCCCTCCATAATTTGCCCAAGCTGCGGCATCCGGCGTTGGCTTCCTTGGCGTTTTCGAGATAGATTGCTTTGCCTTTTTTGTTTTATAATTGGCTCTCTTCCTGGTTTATCAAAGAAACCAGTCTATAGTAAACTTTTGCCCCCCTTGTCTGGTTTTATACACAAACCCCCTGCCGGAACCTTCGGCAGGGGGTTTGCTGAGGTGTTAAAACTTCTTCTCTTCTTGTTGCTAATCTACTTTTATATTTTTAAGCAGTCGCTCACGCCGGCTACCGCCGGCTAGAGCCAAGTACTGAAAATTTAAAGTTTGAAGCTGGATGAGCCGACAAGCAGCGGAGGCATTTCCCAGGTAGAAGTGCTACTGCTTTATAAATAAATCGGTAAATCCCCCGCCGGGAGTTGTATAAACGGCTTCGGCTTCGTCCTTAGCTGTAATCTCGACGTAAAACCTTAAATTGTTCCCTTCCCATTGTCCATGGATGAGGTCCACCGTTCCATCATCCGTGTTATACCCGGCTTTCACGAAAAGTAAGACGGAGTCGTCACCTTGCACCACACGGATAAAATCGGCGTTGGAAAGAGACCATTTATCATTAATTGCGATTTTCCGTCTGTAAGCGTTGAGCATTGTACCGAACCTTTAAAATAGTAATATTTCATTCTAATAGGTGGGAATTCTTCACTTCCGATGAATTCGTCAATAGTAAATTCCACAAGCGGCTCAACAGGTGCAGTTGAGACCCAGGTTCCAATGTAGGCATCTACATTAATTTCCCCTAAACCTCCGCTACCGCCCGATCCTGATCCTCCGTTACCGCCCGATCCAGATCCCGAACCGCCTCCACACCCGCAAAAAACGAGAGATAGAACAATTAGCGCCAGAACCATGGTCCAAAAACCGCTAATTTTAAACGAACCTCTCACTTTTATCCCCCCTAAACTTTGATTCCAGCAGAAGCGTAGCATCTTTGTTTTTGTTAACCAATCTTCAATTAATCAACAAATTCGCTGCGGATAATTATGCTCTGCAAAGAAAATTATAAAGGAAAAATTCAACAAAAAATCAACAACCACCTATCCCCGGTTTAAAAAACCATTGAGTTCTAATTGATATTCACCAAACCAAATCAATCGTCGTTCTCCTGTCTTCCGTCCTGGTCTTTTCTTTTAATTGATATCCCATAAGGCCAATGATTCTATATGCAATTGATCCAGTGACGCAGTGTAAATCCTCACCTCGTCAATACAGCCGCTGAAGAAGGAGGTGCCGCCGTTTTTAACGCCGATGAAACAATATTCGCTAGAATCGTCGTACTTGAATACCTGATCGGTCAACCCCGCCCACATTCCACTATGCTTAGCGTTTATATAAAATATAAGGTTACCGCGGTCCCGGGTAACAGCCACATGCACCCATTGGCCTGTGGGCACGCTGTCGATGGAATCTTTTGTACCGCTGGTGCCATCTTCCAATTCATAGGTTAAACCAAGTTTTCCTGCGTTGTCCACAAAGAAGTAGAACTTGCCGTTTTCACCGCTATAATAAATGACGCTTTCCGTTTCGGGCAATTCGTTTAGTTTAATCCAAGCGGCAACAGTCATGGTGTTACCGGGGGCCTCAAAAGTCGCCGGCAGTTTGACGTAGTCATCTTTTCCGTCAAAGGATAAAGCG
>JAAYMP010000188.1 GCA_012521315.1 Bacillota bacterium | reverse complement strand
CCCGGTGCGGCATCCCCGTCGCGGTCATCTCGGTGCCCTGCCGTTATATCCACTCGCCGGTGGGCGTTTTAAACCTCAATGACTTGGCCCTGACGGTTAAACTGATCGACGCTTTCTTGCGCGACATCGAACAAAGGGGGTTACCTATATGAAAGATTTATTGCGCTGCTTGACCAGCATTCCGGCGCCTTCGGGGCGGGAAGAACAGATCCGCGCCTTCATCCAGGCCGAAATAAAAGACTACTGCGACGACCTGACCGTCGACACCATGGGCAACCTGATCGCGTTTAAGCGCGGAGGCCAGACCAAACTGCAATTTGCCGCCCATATGGATGAAATCGGGGTGATCGTGACCGCCATCGACGAGCAAGGCTTTCTCCGCTTCGGCAACGTCGGCGGGATCAAACCCCACCAGCTTGTTGCCCAACGGGTACGGTTCCCCAACGGCACGGCCGGCGTCATCGGGGCCGAAAAGATCGATGATCTAAAACAGTTGACCCTGGAAAAGTTATACATTGACATCGGGGCCGCTTCGGCCGTCGAAGCCAAAACCAGAGTGACCGTAGGCGATATTGCCGCCTTTGATTATCCCTTTATTGATCTGGGCCAACGGGTCGTGGCCAAAGCCCTGGACAACCGGGTGGGCTGTGCGGTCCTGATCGAAGCCCTCAAACGCGTCGCCAAACCCCAAAACGACCTCTATTGTACCTTTACGGTCCAGGAGGAAGTCGGGTTGCGCGGGGCGAAAACCGCCGCCTTCGGCATCGACCCGGACCTGGGCATCGCCCTTGACGTCACCGGCACCGGTGACACGCCCGAAGCGCCTAAATTAGCCATGAAGCTGGGCCAAGGGGCGGCCATTAAGGTGAAAGACGTCTCCTTGATCACCCATCCGCAGGTTAAAGAGCTTCTGACTATGCTGGCGGAGCAGAAGGGCATCCCTTACCAGTTCGAGGTGCTGCCCTTTGGGGGAACCGACGCCGGCGCGATCCACCTGACCAAGGCGGGGATCCCCGCCGGGGTCATCTCCATCCCCTGCCGTTACCTCCATTCTCCTTCGGAGATGGTCGACATGAATGATATGGAAGCGGCGGTCCGTTTGGTCGTCGCCGCCATGGAGCATCCGATCGCGTTATAACCAAATGAAAAAGAGGCTGCCGCCGGCAGCCTCTTTTGGCGTCATCCCATCCTTAGACGACCATCTTCCCCTCCCGGAACAGCTGTTCCAATTCCCGAACAATAAAATCCTGCTCATTGCTGTAGTGGGAAACGATGGTCGCCTTGGCTTTGACCTCCGGTACGGCGTTGGCCGGGGCAATGGACAGCCCGGCATCGCGAAAGAGCGCCAGATCGTTAAGCCAATCACCAAAAGCAATAGTTTCCGCGGTCTCCACCCCTAAAACGGCGGCCAACCGGGTAAGGCCGCTTCCTTTGTCCACGCCTTGGGGGCGGATGATCAAATACTCGTAGCCGCTTCTTAAGGAAGGGTGGATCTCCTGATCAAGGCCGGGAAAGATGAGGCCGAGCGCTTTCTGGATCCCCCGCACCCTCGCCTGCGCTTCGTGCAGCACAATCTGTTCCACCTGGTCGACCGGAGGGGCGGTCGCCCGGGCCGGGTCGGCGTGCAGATCAAAACCCCAGCAAAAGATGGTCGGATCCGGGGTCGCGGTAAAGCAGTGAATCCGGTCGTTG
>JAAYMP010000187.1 GCA_012521315.1 Bacillota bacterium | reverse complement strand
CGGCGGTGGCTGCTGGCCATGGAAATTGCGGGTTTCCTCATCGGTGGGTTGGCTTTGGTGCAAGCGGCGGTTGCCCCTCCTTTCCCGCGGGGATGGGTTGCCCCCGCCGAGCGGGGCGTGCTTCCTTTCCGGGTTACCGGCCTTTGGTCCAACCCCAACCGCACCGGATTGTTCCTGGCTTTCCTGCTCCCCCTTTTTCTGGTCCGGGTGGAAGAAGGGAAAGAAAGGACCCGCCGGGCAAACACCGGGGCCCAACCTGCCGGCGGCGGGCTCCGGCCAGTGCCGCCGGCGCGTGCTGCCTTTTTTATGGTGCTGACCGGTTTGACGGCGACGGCTTTGCTTTTTACCTACGCCCGTACCGCCTGGGTGGCCGCCGTCGTCGCCCTGTTTCTGTACTGGGGACCCCGGGAGTGGGTGAACCGCCGTCGCCTAGTTGCGTTCATCCTCGTCCTGATCGGTTTTTTCCCGTCGGTGGCGGGCCGGATTGGGCGTAACCCCTTCGCCAGCGGAACAATGAACTACCGTTTGGCGGTGTGGCAGGAAACCTGGCAACTGGTGCAGAAATATCCCCTGACGGGAGGCGGCGAAAAAGAGCTCCGGGCGGCTTTACGGCCTTGGCGGGTCGACCACGCCCATAACCACTACCTCCAGATTGCCGCCGAGAAAGGGGTCCCTGCTTTCCTGCTTTACGGCTGGCTCCTTTTCCGGTTCTGGCAAGCCGCCCGTCGCCCGGGGAGTACCGCCGCAGGGCGTGCACGCGGCGATGACCGGTTGCGGCGGGGCGTTGTCGCCGCCTTCGGTGGTCAAGTCTTCGCCGGACTTACCGAGAGCATCTGGGCGGTTCCGCTCGGCTCTTTTTTATTCTGGTTTGCCTTTGCCCTGGTCACTGCAGAACGGGACAAACCGGAACCGGCTGTCGCCGGGGAGAGCAAGAGAAGCTCCCGGTAACCAAAGGGCCGGTGGGAGTGTTGGAGGGGGATATGATGCCGCGGGTTTTTCTCTTTGGCTACTATGGTTTTGGGAACCTTGGGGACGAACTGTTATGCCATTACTACACGGAGATCTTTCGCCGTTATTTTCCCGGATTTGAACTGGTCGTTTTGACCGGGAATAAACACTTGAAGACCGGGGATCGGCAGGCCGGAGACGGCGGCACCACTTATAAGGTAGCGAACCGCTGGAATCTCTGGCGACTGGGGCGGATGATGGCCCCCGGGGATCTGCTGGTTGGGGGCGGGGGCAGTATCTTCCAGGACGTGACCAGCAAACGGAGCCTCCTCTATTATCTGGCGCTTTTACGCTTGGCCCACCGGCGAGGGGCGGCGATTATCCTGGCCGGTCAGGGGATCGGCCCGTTGTCCGCGTGGGGGCGGAAAGTGGCCCGCCCGGTTTTGGATCTGGCGGCGGCCATCGGCTGCCGGGACCAGAGATCCCTGCTGACGTTGGCCAGGATGGAGGTGAAAGCACCCCAGTTTTACCTGGGGGTCGTTCCGTTATGGGACTATCCTTTCCCGCCGCCGCGGCCGGTCGATACCATTAAAAAGCAGCGCCAACCGCGGATCGGCTATATCATCCGCGCCGGGGAGAACAAGAGAAAAGACCAACTGCTCGTGACCTTAAGCTCCCTCTTTGGCAATCTGCAGTTGATTACGCTGTCCCGGGCGGACGAGCCGGCGGCTCACCGGCTCGCCGAAAAGCTCGGGCTCGTGGCGCCCTACTGTATCCGGGACCCGGACACCTTTTTTGACTTGTCTCCCGCGTTCACCGTAGTGCTGAGTGAGCGTTTGCACGGGCTGTTACTGGCCGCCCGTTGCCATCTCCCCGGGATCGGGCTTGGGGCCGACCCGAAGCTGCACGCCTTTTGCCACCAGATGGCCTGGACTTGTTGGACGTGGCGGGACTCTTCCCTCCTTTTGGGGGTTTGCGCCGCGCTCAGAGAGATAGTCGCGGATCCCGTTTCCGCCGTTGAGAAGGTCCGGCAGCAGGCGGCGATCATGGCGCAAAAGGGAGAGGAGGATCGACAGTGGTTCATCAACCAGGTCCAAGCGGTGTTGGCGAACAGGTAGAAGTTTTGGGGTTTCCGGTCGCTCCGCTCCCGCTGGAAGCAGTGGCGGGCCGTGTAGCGTCCGCCCTCGCCACCGGTGAACGGCTGCGGGTGGTGACGCTGAACCCGGAGATGTTAATGGCGGCTTTAAACCATCCTGAGCTGGAAAAGGCGATCCGCGACGCCGATCTGATTGTCCCCGACGGGATTGGGATCGTCTGGGCGCTCCGGCGGCAGGGTTGGCGCCGGCAAAGGCGGGTGACCGGGGTTGATCTGGTTGAAACCCTGCTGGCGCGGGAGCAGGCGCGCGCACAACCGCGGGAGCAAACGCGCCGGCGTCTGTTTTTGCTCGGCGGGGAACCGGGCGTCGGGGAAGAGGCGGCGGCCCGGATCGAGCGGCGTTGGCCCGGCATAACGGTGGCCGGGATTCACCACGGCTTCTTTTCTCCGGAAGAAAGCGCCAAGATCGTGAGCTTGGTCAACCAGGCCCGTGCCGACCTGCTCCTGGTCGGGATGGGTGTGCCCCGCCAGGAGATCTGGCTCCATCAGTACTGGCCCAGCCTTCAGGTTACGGTGGGGATTGGCGTTGGCGGTCTCCTTGATCTTTGGGCGGGCCGGAGGAAACGGGCGCCCGTGCTGCTTAGGAAGACCGGCTTGGAATGGGTTTACCGGGTGTGGCGGGAACCGGCGCGGTGGCGGCGGTTAAAGGTCCTACCCGCTTTTATCCGTATGGTCCGGGCGGAGCAACCGGCAAGCAGAAGGATTGATGAGGAGGAGCGCCGATGGTGAAGGGAAAGGAAAGGGCCAGCCGTCTCAGACAGGAACTCCTGAATTATCTAGGGGTTTTTTTGGGGGTCAATCTCACCGCCCTTGGTTTGGTTTGGTTTTTGATCCCCAACAAAATTGCCGCGGGCGGGGTCAGCGGGGTGGCCACGATCCTGTATTATCTGTGGCGGTGGCCGGTGGGGGTCGTTATTCTGCTGGTGAATATCCCCCTCTTTCTGGCTTGTCTGCTGGTCTTCGGTCCCGCGCTCGGGGTGAAGACCGTCTTCGGCACTGTTATGTTGGCGGCGATGGTTGAGTACTGGGGGGCGCGGGTGCACCCCTTGACCCTCGATCCCCTGCTGGGCGCCTTGTGGGGCGGCGTTTTGGCCGGAGTGGGCGTTGGGGTTGCCCTCCGTTCCCACGGCACCACCGGCGGGACCGATCTCGCCGCAAAACTGCTTGCCCATTTCTCCGGGCTGTCCGTGGGGCAAGCGGTCCTCCTCCTCGACGGTCTGGTGATCGCCACGGCCGGTTTGGTCTTTAAATCGGTGGATTTGATGCTTTATGCCTTGATCTCAATTGTAGTTTCTGGTAAAATTATAGACGGAGTACTAGACGATTTTAACTATTCGAAAGGGGTTTACATCATCTCCGACCGGTCGGAACAGATCGCCCAACGGGTGTTAAATGAACTGAACCGGGGGGTAACCGGACTGGCCGGGCGGGGCGTTTATTCGGGGAAAACCCGTGAAGTTCTCCTCTGTGTGATTGGACGGACGGAAGAAATTAGGCTGAAACGCCTGGTGAAAGAGGAAGACCCCAACGCTTTTGTGATTATTACGAACGTCCATGAAGTACTGGGGGAAGGTTTTAAGGAAGAAAAGATTTAACGGCTCCCTGTTTCTGTCGATAATTATAATGAAAATATCTAGTAGAAAAAGGAGGAATTTGATCCGGGAAAGAGAATAATATGGTATAAGAGCCATCTTGTATTTTCGGGAGGTTGGGGGAAGAAGCGTTCCTTAAAAAAACTCCAGTTCTCCTCGGCTCAAAAATTTATAAAGAAGGAGGATTAGAATGAAAAAAGTTTTGGTCATCTTAGTTTCGCTTGCAATGCTGTTCTCGGTCGTTCCAGTAGCGATGGGTGCCTTTGAAGACATGCCGAAAGCGTCCCACTGGGCATACGACAATTTCATGTTGTTGTATAACGCCGGCTTGTTAAAAGGCTACCCCGACGGCACTTTCAAAGGCGAAAGGTATGCAACCCGTTACGAAATGGTTGAATTGACCGCTCGCATTTTGAAGTACCTGGAAAACCAGATGTATGGCACCGCTACTCTTCCGGAGAATGGTGGACGGGTAGCTCTGACCGAAGCCCAGGCCAAAGAATTAATCCGCCGGGCATTAGAGGAGGAGCAAGTGGCCACTGCTGCCGATATCGACGCCCTCTATGATGCATTGTGGGAACTTGAGTATGATTTCCGCAACGAACTAGATGCGCGCAGTGACATCAACGTTACCTTGCTGGCCGACAGGGTTGCCGACCTTGAAACAAGAATGGACGCTGTTGAGCAACAGACCAAATCCAACAAGACCATTGGGATTGTTGCGTTGATTTTGGGTGTGGCCGGCATCGTCTTCGGGTTTGTGCCCGCCAACTAAGTTTGAAAACTACATACGGATGATCTGCAAACAGGCCGTTAAACATAACGGCCTTTTTTCATGGGGAGCGCACGGCGTAAGGCCGGAAGTTCGCTCCTCGTTTTGCTTGACAGGGGAAAGTTTTCTGTGGTAGATTAGCTTTTAAATAGAGAAGTATTTTCGGGTGTTTTTGGGCAGCAATTATGATGATGGGGGCTAAGCGGATTGGAATTATGGAAGGATGAACTCAACCCAGCGCAACGGGAAGCGGTCTGCCATACTGAAGGACCGCTTTTGATTTTGGCCGGGGCCGGAAGCGGAAAGACGCGGGTGCTGACCTACCGCATCGCCCAGCTCTTGAAGAACGGGGTCGATCCCCGGCGCATCCTGGCGGTGACCTTTACGAATAAGGCGGCCCAGGAAATGAAGGAGCGGGTCGGACAGCTCATCGGCCCGCAAGCGGAACAGATCTGGCTCATGACCTTTCATGCGGCCTGTGTCCGGATTTTACGGCAGGACGGGGCTGCGATCGGGGTGGCGTCCAACTTTGTCATCTATGATACGCAGGACCAGTTAATTGTGGTCCGGGAGGCCTTGCGGGAGCTGAACATAAGCGAGACGACCTGTAACCCCCGGGCGGTCCTTGCCACCATCTCCCGGGCGAAAAATGAGCTGGTCGGGCCCAGGAACTATGCGGCCGATGCGGTTGATTTCTGGGCCAGCCTGGTCAAGAAGGTATACCCGCTTTACCAGCAGAAACTGGTTGACAATGGGGCAGTGGATTT
>JAAYMP010000186.1 GCA_012521315.1 Bacillota bacterium | reverse complement strand
CGTCTTCATTAAACTGTATAATATTACTCATAGGGGGACCTCCTTTGGTTTTGGTAAGTGTTGTCAACTTAACTTTACCACTTGAGGTCTCCCTTTTCAATTGTGCGAAAAATATTATACGTTATCGACTGGTGTCATTTGGAAAATGGCAAGCGCGGAAAGGAGAAATCACGGTCAAGGGCGAATAAGGTGGTCAGCTAGCATTTCTACTCGCAGCGACTAGGTTTTCGAAACTATCGTCAAAGGAGAGTGGTCGGGTGCTTACGCTGACCGTTTTTTTGAGTGGTGCTGTTTTAATGTCCTTGGAGATGGTGGGCAGCCGGATTTTGGCTCCTACCTTCGGCAGTTCGATCTACATCTGGGGCTCTTTGATCGTTGTCGTCATGGCCGCCTTGACTCTCGGTTATTATCTTGGCGGCCGGATCGCTGACCGCTATCCCAATTTTTTAGTCATTGGCATTATCTTGGCTGTTGCAGGGGGCTTTATTGGTTTTCTTCCCTTTTGGACCAACCGCGTCAATAGTATTTGCGGGCGGTTGGAGCCGCGCTTGGGTTCTCTCCTGGCGGCTTGTGCCTTTTTTTTTCTCCCCAGTATTCTTCTGGCCACGGTTTCACCCTATGCGGTCAAGTTGGCGGGGCGTAATTTGGAGAATCTGGGGAACATTGCCGGCCGTTTATCGGCCATCTCCAGTACCGGAAGTGTCATCGGCACTTTGGTGACTTCCTTTTTTTTGATTCCCCTCACGGGAGTACGGAATATCGTGCACTCCCTTGGGCTGCTCCTGCTTCTATTGGCCTTCTTGATCATTGGCCGCCCCGCGGAGCGGGATAAACCGTCTTCTCCCGTAATTATCTGGGTAAGGCGTAGCGTTGGACTGTTGGTTTTGGTCCTGATTGTGCTTTTAGTTGTTTGCTGGCGGTCCAATGCTTTGCGCGGCGTGTTTAGCGAGGCTGGGGTGGTTTATGAACGGGACACCCTGTATAACCATGTAAAGGTGACCCAATACAGTTCCTTGCGTTACTTACGTTTTGATAATTCCCTGCAGAGCGGGATCGATTTGAACGATCCCTTACGGATGGTCTTTCGTTATACCTCCTTTCTCCATCTGGGGGTCGTTGCCCATCCCCAACCGGAACGGGTGCTTTTTATTGGTTTGGGTGGTGGTTCCGCACCCATGAAATTTCTCCATGATTATCCGTCCCTGAAAACCGTTGATGCGGTGGAGATTGATCCGGAAGTTGTAAAGGTGGCGCGGACTTATTTTGCGTTGCCGGAGGACCCCCGCTTGCGGGTGGTGGTCCAGGATGGGCGGTTGTTTATCCAGCAAACGGCGGAAAAAATTGCCCGTGGCGAGCAGGCGCCCTACGATTTGGTGGTTATCGATGCCTATTCGTCCAGTACCATTCCTTACCACCTTACTACCCTGGAGTTTCTCCAGGAAGTCCGGGAGGTTATGGCCCCCGATGGGGTGGTTGTTTCCAATATTATTGGGGCGATCACTGGCCCAGCCAGTAGTATGTTTCGAGCGATGACCCGTACTTTTGGCGCGGTCTTTCCGCAGCGTTATATCTTCCCTGTTTATGGTTGGGGTGGGGTGGGCGACACGGCTGAGCAGAATATTGTCCTGATTGCCACTTTGGATCCTTCTTACCGGCCGAAGGCAACCTGGCAGGAGCAGGCGGCAGAGTTGTACGCCCGGGGAATTATTGTTGAGGATGTCGCTTTTTTCGCCCGCAACCTGGTGGATGATCCTTTGGTCTTCCAGGAAGCATGGTTGGCGGATGTCCCCCTCCTGACCGATGATTATGCGCCGGTTGATACTTTGCATCATCCGTTGTTATGAATTGTGAAGAGGGCTGGCCTGGTCAGATTAGTAAAATTATGTTATAAAAAACTCCCTTCCAGGATCGGCGGTCGTTGGTCACCGTCACCGGGAAGGGAGTTTTTGTTGATCAGGACCATATTGGTCGCAATCGATTTATAATTGATTCAAGTCGTAAGGCGTTTCTTGGTAGACGTAGTAGTTCAGCCAATTGCTAAAGAGCAGGTTGGCGTGGCCGCGCCACTTGACGATGGGGCTTTGGTTCGGGTCATCACCAGGAAAATAGTTTTTGGGGAGGTCGATCGGAAGACCCTTCTTGATATCCCTTTCGTATTCCGCCCTCAGCGTCAGGGGATCATATTCGGAATGCCCGGAGACAAAGACTTGCCGGCCATTGCGGGCCAGCACGATATAGACCCCTGCCTCCTCTGATTCGGCCAGGATCTGCAGTTCCGGGACCCTGAGCACATCCTCTTTCCGGACTTCCGTATACCGTGAATGGGGGACGTAGAACTCGTCGTCAAACCCGCGGAGTAACTTGACATGGAAATGTTGCGGGTCGATCACGTGTTTAAAGACGCCGAAAAGTTTTTTCTCCAGCGGATGCTTGGGAATTCCGTAGTGGTAATAAAGGGCGGCTTGGGAAGCCCAGCAGATATGAAAGGTGGAAAAGACATTCGTCACCGTCCAGGCCATAATCTCGGTCAATTCGTCCCAATAATCCACTTCTTCGTATTCAATCTGTTCGACCGGCGCCCCGGTAATGACCATCCCGTCAAATTTGTCGTGTTTAATCCGGTCAAAGGTAGTGTAGAACCTCTCCAGGTGCTCGGCGGAGGTATTTTTGGACTGATGGGTTTGGGGGTGAAGTAAAGTGGCCTCCACCTGGAGCGGAGTGTTGGCCAACAACCGGAGAAGCTGGGTCTCGGTCACACTCTTATTCGGCATCAGGTTCAGAATTACAATCTTCAAGGGCCGGATGTCTTGGTGAAGGGCTCTTTCTTCATCCATAATAAAGACATTTTCGTTTTGGAGAATCTCAAGCGCCGGTAAATTGGTGGGCACCTTAATTGGCATGGGTTTCCTCCTGTTCATACCGGAAGGGTAAAATTTTTTATCATTTTACTTCCTAACGTTCATTTCGTCAATATGGATAAGCAACTTTTTCCTTCTCAGCCGTGAGATGCCCTTCTTCTACATTTGCGGGGGGGGCTATTTCAGCACCGCCAAAGAGTGGACAAGGGCTCCACCAAAAAAAGGATTTTTTTAGAAATTGATATTGCTTCTTTCCAATCCCTATAGTATAATCCTGATAATTTATCCTTACCAAGCAACCCACGCTGAATAATAGGTTATGCCGTTGCGCGCTGGGACAAATAATGAATTAAAAGGGAGGTTTAAGCTCATGGAAAAAACCTTTCGCCCGGAGACTTTGGCGGTGCACGCCGGACAGACGCCGGATCCGGTGACGGGAGCAAGGGTAACGCCGATCTACCAAACCACATCCTATGTCTTTAAAGATACGGACCACGCGGCGGCCCTTTTTGCCCTGCAAGAAGAGGGAAATATCTACACGCGGTTGATGAACCCGACGACCGGTGTTTTTGAAGAACGGATGGCGGCTTTGGAAGGCGGAGTTGGCGCTTTGGCCACTTCCTCCGGCCAGGCGGCGATTGCGCTGGCGATTCTGAACATCGCGCAAGCCGGCGATGAGATTGTGTCGGCCAACAATCTTTACGGCGGGACTTATAACCTCTTCCGGCACACTTTGGCCCGGTTTGGGATTAAGGTGCACTTTGTTGACTCAACGGATCCGGGGAGATTCAAAGACGCCATTACACCGCGGACGAAAGCAATTTACGCGGAAGCGTTGGGCAATCCCAAACTGGATGTTTTGGATTTTGAAGCGGTGGCCCGGATCGCCCACGACCACCATCTCCCATTGATCGTGGACAACACGGTGGTTCCTTATCTCCTTCGCCCCATTGACTTCGGGGCCGATATCGTCGTCTATTCGGCCACCAAATTCATTGGCGGGCACGGCACATCCCT
>JAAYMP010000017.1 GCA_012521315.1 Bacillota bacterium | reverse complement strand
CTGAAGGACCGCTTTTGATTTTAGCAGGAGCAGGAAGTGGAAAGACGCGGGTCCTTACTTACCGTATTGCCCAGCTCTTAAAGAACGGGGTTGATCCCTGGCGGATCCTGGCGGTGACCTTTACGAATAAGGCGGCCCGGGAGATGAAGGAGCGGGTTGGGCAGCTCATTGGCCCGCCAGCCGAACAGATTTGGATCATGACCTTTCATGCGACCTGTGTCCGGATCTTACGGCAGGACGGGGCCGCGATCGGGGTGGCGTCCAACTTCGTCATCTACGATACGCAAGACCAGTTAATTGTGGTGCGGGAAGTATTGCGGGAGTTGAATATCAGTGAGACGACCTGCAACCCCCGGGCGGTGCTCGCCACCATCTCTCGGGCCAAGAATGAATTGGTTGGGCCCAGGGAGTACGCGGCCGATGCGGTTGATTTCTGGGCCAGTATCGTCAAGAAAGTGTACCCGCTTTACCAGCAGAAACTGGTTGACAATGGGGCAGTGGATTTTGACGATCTGATTGGCATGACGATCCGCCTGTTTCAGGAATGCCCGGCTGTTCTTGAGAAGTACCAGGAACGGTTCAGGTACATTTTGATCGACGAGTACCAGGATACCAACTACGCCCAGTACACTTTAGTACGTTTACTCGCGGACAAGTACCGTAATCTTTGCGTGGTCGGCGATGACGACCAGTCCATCTACGGGTTCCGCAATGCGGATATCCGGAACATTCTCGATTTTGAAAAGGATTATCCCGAGGTCAAAGTGGTCAAGTTGGAACAGAACTACCGCTCGACGCAGAATATTTTACGGGTCGCCAATGAGGTGATCCGTAACAACCATTCCCGGAAGACGAAGACCCTTTGGACCGAGAATGAGGAAGGGGAGCCCGTTACCCTGATCCAAGCCGCCGATGAACGGGAAGAGGCCTGGTTGGTGGCGGCGATCCTGGAAGAGTTGGTCCGGACCGAAGGTTACCGCTATTCCGATTTTGCTTTTTTGTACCGGACCAATGCGCAGTCGCGGGTCTTTGAAGAAGTACTGATCCAAAAAGGCCTTCCTTACCAGGTGGTGGGGGGGCAACGCTTCTATGACCGCAAGGAGATCCGGGATCTGCTCAGCTACCTAAAGCTGATCTATAACCCGAACGATCGGATCAGTCTGCGGCGGGTGATTAATACGCCAAAGCGGGGGATCGGCGAGACGACCGTCGAACGGTTTTTTTCCTTCATGGACAGCAAAGGGCTGAGCACGATGGAAGCCTTCCGGCGGGTGGCGGAAGCGCCGGGTGTAACCGGCCGGGCCGTGCAAACCCTTACCGGCTTTGCCGCGTTTTTAGAGGAGATGCTGGCTTTAAAAGCGACGATCTCCGTCTCCAGTTTAACGAAGGCGGTCTTGGATAAATCCGGTTACCTGGCCAGCCTGCAGCAGGAGGGGACGGTGGAAGCCGAGAGCAGACTGGAAAACTTGAATGAATTCTTATCGATCACCGCCGGGTTTGAAAAGGAGAGCGACGACCAAACATTGGGCGCTTTCCTGGAGACCGTAGCCCTGGTGGCCGATGTCGATCAATACCAGGCGCAAGAGAGCATCACGCTGATGACGATCCACGCGGCCAAAGGTTTGGAATTTCCCGTCGTCTTTCTGGTCGGCATGGAAGAGGGGATCTTTCCCCACAGCCGTTCGCTGCTGGACGAAGGGGAGTTGGAGGAGGAACGGCGCCTTTGTTACGTGGGGATGACCCGCGCCCGGCTGCGTTTGTACCTTTCCTACGCGCAGATGCGTATTTTGTACGGAAACTTTCAATACCAAGCGCCTTCCCGCTTTCTTCAGGAGATCCCCCCGGCGCTCTTGTGGCGGAGGGAAGAAGCGGCACCGGAAACGCCGGCTTTGTCCGGGTATGGCAACCGGTTCTTTAAACCGGCCGCCCCGCATGGACCGGCGACGCCGGCCGGATCAACCGCGCCGGCCTCGGCCGCGTCCGGGCCGGACCAGCCCGTTACCTTCCGCCCGGGGGAAAAGGTGATCCACCGGAAGTGGGGGCAAGGGACAATCATCACCGTGGACGGGACCGGACAAGGGGCCAAGGTAAAGGTGGCCTTCCCCGGGCTGGGCATTAAAGAACTCCTGGTTGAGCTGGCCCCTTTGGAAAAGGTCGAATAGACCGCTGCCAGTATATTCCGGTTCGTGCCGGGCGGGAGCAGGGAAGGAACGCTTGGCCGTAAGTCGAAGATTCATACCATGGACATTGCTTTGGCAGGAGGACTTTATTTTGAAAAAAACGACGGACCAGAAGCGAATCGTTTGCCTCATCGGCCTTGTTCTGCTGTGCTTTTTTTCGCTCTTGACCGGAGGCCGCCCCTGTCTCCGGCCGCCGGCGGCTGCGGCGGCGGCGCCTGCGCAAGGGAACATCCTGTTGGGGCTGACCCGGACGAACGACCAGGGGAAATTGAGTTATGACCTTTTAATCAATGGTGATTTTACATATCATTCGTTTCTTTTGTCCGCACCCGAGCGGTTGGTGATCGACCTGACCGGTCTGGACCTGGCGCCGGCGTTAGCCACCGACGGGCTGACCGACGGCCCCATCAAAGGGGTACGGGTCAGCCGGTTTGACCAGAATACGGTGCGGGTGGTCTTTGATTTGGAATATTTGATCGGGTATAAACTGGAGCGGCGGACCGGGGTGCCGGGGGGTTTACGCCTGGATTTTAATGTCGTTTTGAAGGATATCGGCTTTCAAATGGCCAGCACGGTCCCGGAGATTTATGTCGAGACCTCCGGACCGGTCCAGTATAAAGTGGATTTTCTCCTTAATCCGCACCGGCTGGTTATTGACCTTTGGGACGTGACCCTGACCGGCCCCGCCTTGACCGTGCCGGGGAACGACACGTGGGTGGAGAGCATCCGGGTCAGCCAGTTTGACCCGCAGACCATTCGTCTGGTCTTGGATATTAACGAGCCCCGCAACTGTGTGGTGGGGATTGACGAAACAAATCCGGCCCGGTTACTGATTAAGACCATGACGGAGTTGCAGGAGGCGACGTGGCATCCGGACGGCGACGGGGGCCGCCTGGTCCTTAAGGGTTCGGGGCAACTGCCGGGTGAACCCCGTTTCGACCCGAAAACCGGCAAGCTGTATATCAGGATCCCCCAGACCAAACTGGGGGAGGGATTCCAGACTGCGACCGGGACGGATTCCGTGTTCAAACTCCGGGAGGAGGACCCCTCCACCGTCGAAGTGGAGCTGGCAGTTCCCCGCGGCCATGACTACAGCGTCACCTGGGGTCAAGACCGCCGCACGATCACGGTGGAGGTCAAAAACGCCCCCTTGTCCGGGCGAGTGATCATTCTCGACCCGGGGCACGGCGGGGCCGATGCTGGGGCGATTAGCCCGGGCGGGCTCCGGGAGAAAGAGTTGAACCTGGCGGTGGCGCTCCGTCTCAAGCAAAAACTGGAGGGACTCGGGGCCGAGGTGCTCTTGACCCGCGAGGATGACCAGTACCTGTGGCTCTATGACCGGGTCGCCATTGCCAACCGGACGGGCGGGGCGGTTTTGCTCAGTATTCATGCCAATAACCACAATAAACGGGATATTCACGGCCTGGAGATTTGGCACCATCCGGACCGGAGCGAAAGCGCCGTTCTGGCGAAAGCACTGTCCGAGGCGGTTTTGGCCCGGACCAACCAGCACTTTCGCGGGATTATGGCCAGCAAGGACCTGGTCCTCCCCCGGGAGGCGCAGATGCCGGCCGTCATCTTTGAAATGGGTTTTGTCTCCAACCGGGAAGAAGAAAAGCTCCTCAAGACCGTGGAGTTTCAGGATAAAATTACCGACGGGATCAGCCAGGGCCTGATTGCTTACTTTCATACCCCCGCCGAGCCCTGACCGGCGAGCGGGGAGTGGAACGGGAGTTGACTGACAGTTGACCGGTGTGCGCTCTTCTTTGTATCTGCTGATTGATTTTGGCAGCACTTATACCAAGTTAACCGCGGTGGATCTGGCCAAACCGGCGGTGATCGGCACGGCCAGCGCCTTGACGACCGTGGCGGACGGCCTGGTCCACGGCTACCGGGAGGCGCTGCGGCGGCTCACGGAGAAAGTGGGCCCCCTGGCCTTTGCCCGGCGACTGGCTTGTAGCAGCGCGGCGGGCGGGCTAAGGATGGTCGCCATCGGTTTGGTCCCGGAATTGACGGTTGAAGCGGCAAAAAGAGCGGCCCTCGGGGCGGGCGCGCGCCTTGTGGGCAGTTTTAGTTATGAATTGACCGCCGCCGACCTTGACGAACTGCTCGCCCTGAAGCCCGACCTGATCCTCCTGGCCGGGGGGACCGACGGCGGCAATAAGACGGTGCTCCGGCACAACGGGGCCCTCCTCGCGGCAAGCCCCTTGGCGGCGCCGGTGATTCTGGCCGGGAATAAAACCGTCGCCGCCGAGGTGGAAGCCACCCTCAAGCAGGCGGGGAAGCTATGTTACCGGGTGCCGAATGTCCTCCCGGCGCTGGACCGGTTAAACATTGAGCCGGTCCAGGCCAAAATCCGGCAAGTATATTTGGAGCGGATAATCTACGCTAAGGGCTTGGCGGAGGTGGAAAGGGAGATCGACGGGATCCTGATGCCGACCCCGGCCGCGGTCCAAGCCGCCGCGGAACGGTTGGCGGCCGGCCCGGGCGACGGCCGGCCGGGTTGGGGGGAACTCCTCCTGGTCGACGTGGGCGGGGCGACCACTGATGTCCACAGTATTGCCGAAGGCCGCCCGATAAAGCCCAATGTCTATGCCCAGGGCCTGCCCGAACCGAAGGTAAAACGGACGGTCGAAGGGGACCTGGGGATGCGGGTCAGCGCGGCGGCACTGCTCGAGCAGTATACGCCGCGGTTGGTTGGCGAGCTGGCCGGCCTGCCGGAGGATGAGGTGATTGCACGGGTCCAAGCCAGGACAGTGACCACCGCCTACCTCCCGGACAGCCCGGCCGATGAGCGCCTGGAGGCGGTCCTTGGTTATCTGGCGGTCAAAGGGGCGACCGAACGGCACGTGGGCAAGTGTGAACAGGTTTATTCACCCCAAGGGGTTTGCTACCTCCAGGAGGGAAAGGACCTGACCGGGCTGGCGACCGTCATTGGGACCGGGGGCCTTTTTCTCCATTCGCCAGCACGAGAGCAGATTTTAGCGGGGGTTTTGCCGGCGCCGGACCATCCCGAGCTTTTGAAGCCGCAAGCACCCCGTTTTTATTACGACGAGCGTTATCTCTTCTCCACTTTGGGTTTGATTGCCAAAGAATTTCCGGATATTTCTTTTTGTCTTTTGGAAAAAGCCTTAAAGCCAGTCCAAAACTGAAATAACCGGCAAAATCAAGGTGTTTGCCAGTTGACAGTGGGGAGATGCTTATATATAGTTAGTAGAGAATGCTGGTTTGGCAATGACGCCGGTTGGGCGCAATTATTTAATGACGGAGGACAAAATGGAGAGAATTGACGGAAGACAGGCAGACCAATTGCGACCAGTAAAGATTACACGGAACTTTATCCAGCACGCCGAAGGATCGGTCCTGATTGAGGTGGGCAATTCCAAGGTGATCTGTACGGCGACGATTGAAGATAAAGTCCCGCTCTGGTTACGGGGTAGCGGGCATGGTTGGATCACGGCCGAATACGCAATGCTCCCCCGGGCAACGCCCCAAAGGAACGTCCGGGAAGTGACCAAGGGAAAACCGTCCGGACGTTCCCAGGAGATCCAACGCCTGGTTGGCCGGGCCCTGCGTTCGGTGGTTAATCTGACGGCTTTGGGGGAGAAAACAATCTGGATCGACTGCGACGTCATCCAAGCCGATGGGGGGACGCGGACGGCTTCGATCACCGGGGCGTATGTCGCGTTGGTTGATGCCCTGGCGGCCGTGGCGAAAGGCGACAAAGAACCCTTGCCGCTCTATGATTTTTTGGCCGCGACCAGTGTGGGGATTGTCGATAACCAAATCCTCTTGGACCTTTGTTACCAGGAGGATTCGCGCGCTTCGGTCGATATGAACCTGGTGATGACGGGCAATGGCCAGTTGGTGGAGGTCCAGGCGACCGCGGAGGGGGCTCCCTTCTCCCATGATGAGTTTGAAGTCTTGTTGAATTTGGGGAATAAAGGCATCAGTGAGCTCGTGGCTTTTCAAAAGAACGTCCTCGGCGACCTGGCGCAGCGAATCGGGGGGGTGCCCGTTGCCAAGACTCGTGCTGGCTTCGAGGAATAAAGGAAAGCTCAGGGAGCTCAAGATGCTCCTGGCCGGGTTGCCCTGGGAAATCTGTTCCCTGGCCGAATTTCCGGACGTGCCGGAGGTGGCGGAAGACGGGCGAACCTTCCGGGATAATGCACTGAAAAAAGCCGGTTTCGTGGCGAAAACCCTCCAAATGTGGGCTTTGGCTGATGATTCCGGTCTCGAGGTTGATTACTTAAATGGGGCGCCCGGCGTGTTTTCCGCCCGCTTTGCCGGGGCGCACGGCGATGACGTGAAGAACAACGAAAAACTTTTGGCGCTCCTGGACGGGGTCCCCTGGGCGCAAAGAACCGCCCGTTTCCGTTGTGCGTTGGCCTTCGTTTCCCCGGCGGGAGTGGCTTGGACCACCGAGGGGACCTGCGAAGGCTTCATTGCCCTGGCGGCCAGGGGGGAAGGGGGTTTCGGGTATGATCCCCTTTTCTACCTGCCGGAGTACGACCGGACCATGGCCGAACTGCCGGAGGAAGAGAAGAACCGGATCAGCCACCGGGCGGTTGCCATGCGCCAATTCCGTAATTATCTGCTTCAAGAGTTTCCAGGGACGGAAGAGCGGAGCTAAAATGGAGGGCAAGCGGCGGTCGTTGGCCGTCGGGCGCTGGGGGGAACGGTGTGCGGATTTTAGTGGTCAGTGATACCCATGGTAATTACGAACTCTTG
>JAAYMP010000185.1 GCA_012521315.1 Bacillota bacterium | reverse complement strand
GCTCTTCCGTAGCCATCTGCAAAGCACCCCAGCCGGTAACCGCCTCGATCCGGCGCACCCCCGTGGCCACGCTGCCTTCGGTGATGATCCGGAAAGCCATGATCTCGGCGGTATTGCGCACATGGGTCCCGCCGCAAAGTTCGAAACTGTAGTCACCCACCGCCAGCGTACGTACCCGGTCCCCGTACTTTTCGCCAAAGAACGCCAAGGCCCCCCGGTTCAGGGCGGTCTGGTAGTCGGTCTCTTCGGCCCGGACCGGCAAGGCGGCAAAGATCTGCCGGTTCACTTCCTTTTCCACCTGGCGCAGCTGGTCCTCATCAACCCGTTGGTAATGGTTGAAGTCAAACCGCAACCGGTCCGGAGCCACCAAGGAACCGGCCTGCTGAACATGGGTACCAAGCAAACGCCGGAGCGCCGCCTGTAACAGATGGGTCGCCGTATGGTTGGCCGCCGTCATCTTACGCCGGGCTTCATCCACCACCAGAGTATAGCTGACCGCCCGGCGGGGGAAGTCCTCCCTCTTGGCCACCAGATGCATGATCTTATCCTGTTCCCGCTGGGTGTCGACCACCGGGAACTCCGCAACCCAACCGGGAGACACCTCCACCTGGACCAACCCGGTGTCACCCACCTGTCCACCCCCCGCCGCATAAAACGGCGTCACCGCAAAGACCAACCGGAAGTACTCGTGATCAGTCCCGACCATTCTTAACTCGGTCGTCGCCTGCAACCGTTCATACCCAACGAACTGGGAATGGGCGCCGGGGGAAACAACCTCCCAATGGAGATCCGTCTCGTCGCTGCCGAACAGGCTGCCGGCCCGGGCCCGCGCCCGTTGTTCTTCCATCAAGCGGTTAAACTCGTCCCGTTCTACTGCAAGCCCCTCTTCCTCCGCCATCAGTTCCGTCAGATCCAGCGGAAAGCCATATGTATCATAGAGTTTAAAGGCCTCGGACCCGGGAATAACGCTCTTCCCTTGGGCCCGCAAGTTCCGGCTGAGGTCGGCAAACAGCGCCAAACCCTTGTCCAAGGTCCGGCCGAAGGCTTCCTCTTCGGCCAGGATCACCCGGGAACAATGCTCCGCTTGCTCTTTGAGCTCCGGATAAGCCTCACCCATCTCGCGGACCACAACCGGAACCAGCCGGTGGAGGAGCGGCTCCTTCGCCCCTAAATTCCGGGCAAAACGGGCCGCCCGGCGCAGGATACGGCGGAGGACATAACCCCGCCCTTCGTTGGCCGGGAGAACCCCGTCGGAGATGGCGAAGGTCAACGCGCGAATATGGTCGGCCACCACCCGGACGGCCACCCGCTCCTCTTCCCTTTCCAGACCGGCGTCGGTCACGGCCACGATCTCCTCGATGATCGGGGTAAACAGGTCCGTATCATAGTTGGATTTTTTTCCTTGTAAAACGGCCACAATCCGTTCAAAACCCATACCGGTATCCACGTGTTTCGCCGGCAATTCCTCCAGCGTCCCGTCGGCTTTCCGGTTGTACTGAATAAAAACCAGGTTCCACAGTTCAACGTAACGCCCGCAATCACCGTTCACCCGGCACTGGTGGCCGGGGACGTGTCCCTTGTCACAAGCCTCCGGGCCCAGGTCAATGTGGATCTCCGAACAGGGCCCGCACGGGCCGGTCTCCCCCATCTCCCAGAAATTCTCCTTATCGCCAAAGCGCATGATCCGTTCGGCCGGCAGGGGCGTCAGTTCGCGCCACAGGGCGGCGGCTTCGTCGTCGGTCTGGTGGACGGTGGCGTACAGGCGGTCGCTGGGCAGACCCCAAACCTCCGTCAACAGTTCCCAGGCCCACTGGATCGCTTCCCGTTTATAATAGTCGCCAAAGGACCAGTTCCCGAGCATCTCAAAGAAAGTATGGTGGTAGGTGTCGCGGCCCACTTCATCCAGGTCGTTATGTTTACCGCTCACCCGCAGGACCTTTTGGGAGTTGGCCGCCCGCTTATAGGGGCGGGTACCGGTGCCGAGAAAAACATCTTTAAACTGGTTCATCCCGGCGTTGGTAAAAAGCAGGGTCGGATCACCAATCGGAAGTAGCGATGAACTACGGACAAAGGTATGTCCCCGGTCGGTAAAAAACCGGATAAACTCACTACGGATCTGGTTGGCTTTCTTCATTCCTAATCGCTCCTTATTTCTGGTCAACCATCGGGCCGGTACAACTGGCTTCTTCCCCGGATTGTGCCTCGCCAGGGTACCCCGCCAATGGTAGTCTTTACTACCGAATCATTTATGATTAATTCTACAAAAAAAGGGCCTCCCCTGCAAGGGGTAGGCCCATGTGATTTCTTGTCCGCTCCGGTTTATTGCCCTGCCCGGTGCTTAAAGAACTCCAACGCCACCTCAGGAAAGAGAATATAGGAGAGGACATCTTCCTCGCTGAGCTGGCTGAAGCCCTTCTCCGCCAACTCCGCACGGGCAGCCTCCAGCCGCGGCTCCAGCAGATCGGCCGGACGACAAGTGATCGGTTCTTCATCACCAATGATCAGCTTTTTGACTTCCGGATCAATCGGAGCCGGCGGACGCCCGTAGTGACCGCGGACATAGTCTTTAATCTCCTTCGGCACAACGCCGTAACGTTTTCCGGTCAGCACATTCAGGACCGCCTGGGTGCCCACCATCTGACTGGTCGGGGTCACCAGAGGCGGATAGCCCAGTTCCGCCCTTGTCCGCGGGACCTCGGCCAGCACTTCTTCGTAACGGTGCAGCGCGTTTTGGCTCTTCAGTTGGTTCACCAGATTGGAGATCATCCCGCCCGGAATCTGGTAGGAAAGGACCGCCGTATCAACGCTGCGCGGCGACTCCAGCGTTTTGTATGCCTCCCTCACTTCCTTAAAGTGCTGGTTGACCGGGGCAATCTTCGTCAAATCCAGACCGGTATCGTAGGGTGTCCCCTGCAGCGCCGCCACTAGGGATTCGGTCGGCGGTTGGGAAGTACCCATCGCCAACGCGGAGAGGGCGGTGTCGACCACATCGGCCCCCGCCTCGATCGCCTTTAAGTAGGTCATCGAGGCCATCCCGCTGGTGTAGTGGCAGTGGAGTTGAACCGGAAGCCCCACTTCGGCTTTGAGCCGTTTGACGAGTTCTTCCGCGATATAAGGCATCAACAGACCGGCCATGTCCTTGATGCAGATGGAGTCGGAGCCCATCTCCTTCAGTTTCAGGGCCAGTTCCACATAGGAGTCGATATCATGGACCGGGCTGATCGTGTAACAGATCGTCCCCTGGACGTGGGCCCCCGTTTCTTTACAGACCTGAATCGCGGTCTCCATGTTCCGCGGATCGTTCAGGGCGTCAAAGATCCGGAAGATTCGAACCCCGTTTTCTTTCGCCTTCAAGCAGAAGGCCCGGACCACATCATCGGGATAGTGGCGGTAACCGAGGAGGTTCTGCCCCCGCAGCAACATCTGGAGGGGGGTCTTTTGGATCGCTCCGCGCAAAAGTCGCAGCCGGACCCAAGGATCTTCCTTTAAAAAGCGAAGCGCTGTGTCGAAGGTTGCGCCCCCCCAAGCCTCCAACGAGTGGAAGCCGATTTCATCAATGGCGGCCGCAACTTTCATCATGTCATCGGTTTTCATCCGCGTTGCCCAGAGGGACTGGTGGGCGTCGCGGAAAATGGTTTCGGTAATGCCCACTTTATGTGCCATTTAATATTCCACCTCTTATTTTTTGAATCGCCAGGTTCCGGATGCAATCCGGCCGGAAGGGTTACCGGTTACGACAGGGACGGGGTTAACCCAGGCGGGAGAGCAGGATTCCCGCCACCACCGCCGAACCGATTACCCCGGCCACGTTCGGCCCCATGGCGTGCATGAGCAGGTAATTCCCGGGGTTTTCTTCGGCCCCAACCTTTTGGGCCACTCGAGCGGCCATCGGCACGGCCGAAACTCCCGCCGCACCGATCAACGGGTTAATTTTCCCGCCGCTCAGTTTACACATGAGCCGCCCAAACAGCAAACCGCCGATGGTACCGAAGGAGAACGCCACCAATCCCAAGAGGAGGATACCTAAGGTCTGGGCGGTTAAAAACTTATCCGCACTGGTCTTCGCCCCTACCGACAAACCCAGGAAAATAGTGATAATATTGATCAGCTCGTTCTCTGCGGTCTTCGACAAGCGGTCCACCACCCCGGAAACCCGGAGGAGGTTGCCGAACATCAGGGATCCAATCAGAGGGGCGGCCGAGGGCAGCAACAAGGAACCCGTGACCGTCACGATAATCGGGAAGAGAATCTTCTCTTTCTGTGAAACGGGGCGCAACTGTTCCATGACAATTTGCCGTTCTTTCTTCGGGACAATCAACCGCATTAAAGGCGGTTGGATGAAGGGGATCAAAGCCATATAGGAATAGGCGGAGATGGCAATCGGCCCCAACAGTTCCGGCTTTAACCGGCTGGTCAGGTAGATCGCCGTCGGTCCGTCCGCCCCTCCGATAATCCCGATCGACGCCGCCGCTTTCAGGTCAAAGCCCAAAATGATCGCCCCGAGCAAAGCGATAAAGATCCCCAACTGGGCAGCGGCCCCCAACAGAATACTCTTGGGGTTGGCGAGCAAGGGCCCAAAATCGGTCATCGCCCCAATCCCAAGGAAGATCAGGGGTGGGTAGATCCCAAGCTCCACACCCTGGTACAGATAATAGAGCAAACCACCGGGCTGAAATTTCCCGTTGACCATGGAGGGACCATCCATCAGACCTGCCAAGGGGAGGTTGGTCAGTAACGCTCCAAAGGCAATCGGCAATAACAATAAAGGTTCGTATTTTTTAACAATTGCCAGGTACATTAAATAGAAAGAGACCAGAATCATCAAACCCTGCCCCAGGGTCATTCCAGCCAAGCCGCTGGAGTTCAAGAGCGCTTCTAAGTTTTTCAGCATGTCACACGCCCCCCTTTAAGGCCGGAGGGACAATAGTGGGTCACCTGTATTGACCGCATCCTTCGGCTTGACAAAGATCTGGCCGATGGTCGCGTCTTCTGGGGCAACAATCTCGTTTTCCATCTTCAATGCTTCCATCGTCAAGAGGACCTGTCCTTTTTTCACCTTATCTCCCGGTTGCACATTAATCTGCAAGATCGTCCCCCCCAGCGGCGCCGGTAGTGGTTTTTCACCAGCACCCATCGCCGGGCTGGCTTGGGCTACAGCTGGTGCGGGGGTTTGAGCGGATGGTGTCGGCGCAATCGGGCCTGCCGACGGCGCTGCAGCGGCTCCCGCATTCCCTTGCGCAACCTCTTCCACACTAACTTCGTAGACCTTCCCGTTAACCGTTACTTTAAAATACTGCATCTTCTTAAAATCCTCCCCGTTTTTTTTATTTGAACTGAACTGAGTTCACACACTTAAAACAAGTATTAACTATGAACGCGCGGCCAGGGCGCCAACGACGGCCGCCACCATCTCTTCCTCCGCCACCCCACTGGTGGACGGCGGGGTGATCCGGACCACCGCCTTTTGGTTGGCGGGTAAAACCTTACCAAGGGCGGCCATAATCGCAACCAATTCGTCCGCGGCCAGTCCGGCCGAAGGCCCGGCCGCCACGGTCGTCGTCCGGGGTGCGGTCAGGGCTGGTTCCGCCTTTGTTGGGGAAGCTGATTTCTCCTCCGGTGCGGACCTTTTGGCAATCAACGCTGAGGTCACCTTCATCTGATACATCAAAAAAACCAAAACCAGAAAAGTGGTGAACATTCCGGTAAAAAGTAGCTCAATTCCAACGGCAAGATTATTCATGACTGTTTCCTCCTTTTCTCTTCTTTCCGCACGGGCAGAGAAGAAAACCGGTAAAAAAGCCGGTAAAAAACCGGTTTCCTTCAAATCATTATTCACTTGTTTTTGCCTGATTGGTCAAAAGCCATATTCCCCCACTTGCCCTAAATACTACAAGATGTCAAGGCGAAAATCAATGAATTCTCTGTAACAATTTGGTTTTAATTTCGATATTCAAAATTTAAGTTTCCGCGCTTGCAGGTTTTTATCGATTTTCCGCGAAAAATATTTTGGATTTTATCTGAAGGAGGTGTCTCGTAATATGCCACTGTTAAGCCTGAAAAAAGCTTTCCCCGACGCTTGCCAGGTTACGGTCACCAAAGTCCAGACCAAACGGGACTGGCGTATTTTTATCAACCTTCCGTGGCTCCTTTATAAGAACGATCCCTTTTGGGTACCGCCCCTGAAAACCGAAATGTGGGACACCGTTAACCCGAAAAAAAATCCCCTTATGAAGTTGGGTCCCTATCAGTACTTCATTGCCTGGGTGAACGGGCAACCGGCTGGCCGGATTGGGACCGGCATCGATGAGAAGCTCAACCGGGAGAAAAACAAAAAAGAAGGATACATCACTCTTTTTGAATCAATCAACGACTATCGCGTGGCCAAAGAATTGTTCGATCACGCCACCGCCTGGTTGAAAGAACGGGGAATGACCGCCGTAACCGGCCCCCAGTCCCCTTCCAACGGCGACGACTACCGGGGGTTGCTGATTAAAGGGTTCGATTCGGAACCGGTCTTACTGAATTCCTATAACCCCCCATACTATGTGGAATTCTTTGACCGCTACGGGTTTACCAAATTCTTTGACCGCTACGCCTTTTACTACGACCTCTCCAAACCGGTCACCAAGCGGTTCGAGGAATCCGTGGCCGCCCTCAAGAAACGGTACCGCTTCACCACCCGTAACCTTGACCTAAAGAACCTCGATCGAGAACTGGTCGGCATCCAAAAACTGCTGGTCCGCTCCTGGCCGGAGAACTGGCCCGATATGGTCCCCCCCAGCTTGCCTGAGATCCAGGACGAGGTGGCCAAATTACTTCCGGTTGCCCACAAGGACTTGCTGGTGGTCGCCGTGGACGAACAGGGTGAAATCGTCGGCCTGGCCATTGCCCTCCCCGACTATAACCAGGTGTTCAAACGGTTAAACGGGCGCCTTTTCCCGATCGGCTTTATCAAATTCCTCTGGTACCGGAGGAAGATCGACGGCGGGCGCAGTCTGATTTTAATGGTCGATCCGGCTTACCATAAAAAAGGCGTCTCCGCCGCCATGTATCTGCATATGTTTGAAAGCGCCCTGCAAAAAGGCTACCGGTATGGGGAAGGTTCAACCATCCACGAATTTAACACAAAAATGGTCAACGACGCCATCCGGGCGGGCGGCGTCCTCTACAAGATCTACCGGATCTACAAATTGGACTTATCCTGAATTATATTTTTCTTAATTTGTTCGACCTTTAGTAACCTTTTCTTCATATCGATCCTGTAAAATACCCATTGGGAGCATTAAGTTGTTACCCCTCCTTTTTCCTCCTTCTTACACCCCTGCACGTCGCAGGGGCTTTTTATTCCTTCTTTTGCTTGAAATTAGCCCACGCCTCCGCCACCACCGCTTCCGGACGAAGGTCGGCCCGGTCCGGCACCCCTTTTTTCCAGTAGACCAGGAACTCGATATTTCCTTCCGGGCCCAAAACCGGTGAATAAGTGAGGCCCAGGCAGCCTAAACCCGTCTCCGGGCCCAGCAATAACACGCGGCGAAGAACTTCTTCATGGGTGGCGGCCGAGCGCACCACTCCTTTCTTCCCCACCTGGGTGCGGCCCGCCTCAAACTGGGGTTTAACCAAGGCAATAATCTCCCCGTCCGCCGTAAGGAGGGTGGTAAAAACCGAGAGCACTTTCTCGATGGAGATAAAAGAAAGATCGGCCGTCAAGAGACTGGGCACGGCCGGCAAGCGGTCAGGGGTCAAATGGCGGACATTGGTCTTTTCCATTACCACCACCCGCGGATCCTGTCGCAGTTTCCAAGCCAGTTGGCCATACCCCACATCAACGGCGATGACCAGTTTAGCCCCGGCCTGTAAAAGGCAGTCGGTAAAACCGCCGGTTGACGCCCCGGCATCCAAACAGATCCGGCCAACCGCCGACACCGGAAAAAGCTCCAAAGCCCGCTGGAGTTTATAACCCCCACGGCTCACGTAGGGCAGGGCCGCCTCGACCTCGATCGCCGCTTCGGCGGGCACGCGACTCCCCGGTTT
>JAAYMP010000184.1 GCA_012521315.1 Bacillota bacterium | reverse complement strand
CCGTTAATCACCAGGCGCTCACAGTAGGAACTCAGGTGCGGCGAGGTGAAGACCCCCACCCGGTAACCGGCCCTCTTCAACACGGCGCCCACCAGCGCCGTGGTTGAACCTTTCCCGTTGGTCCCGGCAATGTGAATCACCGGGTATTCCTGCTGGGGCGCGCCCAAGATCGCCAGGAGCGCCCGCATCCGCTCCAGCCCCAACTTTATGCCAAACCGGTTACGGCTGTGTATATAGGCCAATGCTTGTTCGTACGTCAAAGCCAGCACCTCTTGGCTTCCATTATAACATTTTAAGACCGGGTCGGTACCCGGTAAATCCTGTTCCTCTTCGGCGCCAGCGGTCTTCACCAAAAACTAACATAGAAAGATTGCCAAAGAGTAACGGGGGAGTTAAAATTATAGAAAATAAAAAAAGGAGACCACCCGTGAACGTCGTCTTATTTCAACCCGAAATTCCGCAAAACACCGGCAATATTGCCCGCCTTTGCGCCGCGACCGGCTGTCGCCTGCACCTCATTGAGCCGTTCGGCTTTATCTGGGACGATCGTCATTTACGCCGGGCCGGCCTTGATTACTGGTCGCTCACCGATATCCAAAGGTACCTTGATTTTGAAGCGTTCCTCCGCGCCAACCCGGAGGGCAACCACTTTTACCTGACCACTAAAGGCCAACGACGCTATACCGAAGTCCGTTTTCAACCCAATGACTACCTCATCTTCGGCCCGGAAACCCGCGGCCTGCCGCCGGAGATTCTCGCGTTAAATCCCCAACATAACCTGCGCGTTCCCATGCGGGCGGCCGCCCGTTCCCTCAACCTGGCCAACTCTGTGGCGTTAGTGCTTTACGAAGCCCTCCGTCAGCAAGGTTTTCCCGGTTTGGACTAAATGATTGACGGCGCGACTAATCAGCCCAGACCCGCCCCCACCGTTAGCAAGGCTTCCCGGGTTTGGACGAAAAGAGTGCTTTAAGCTTCTTTGGCCCGGGCCGGTTTTTCCTCGGCTACCTCCAGCCCGCTGAGGGGTTCCACGCGCGCTCCCTTGACCGCCAACGCCCGGGGGAGCATGGTGAAACGGAGGGATTTGTCGGTCAAAACTTCACCGTCCAACTGATAGTAAAAGGGTTCGGCGCTTTCCACCGTAATGCTGCGCCCTTTCGCCATGCGGACCTTTTTTAAACTCCGGTGCCAGCCAGGCAGCAGCAAGGGTAAACAGGCGATAATCTCCGGCCGGCTCATATACTGGACGGCACAGACATCAAACAAGCCGTCGTTAATCAGGGCTTCCGGATTAATTTTATACCCCCCGCCGTAGGTGGGCGAGTTGGTGACCGCCACCAGTAAACTGTTGAATTCCATCACCAGACCGTCGACGGTCAACTTGATCCGCTGGGCCCGGTAGGAAAAAAGGGTCTTAAAAATACTGCACAAATAGGCTGTTTTACCCCGGACCCAACGAAAACCCCGGTTGGCATGGAAGGCAACTTCGCCGTCAAAACCAATTCCCACCGAAGACACAAAATAGCGCTGGTTGACTCGGCAGAGGTCAACCAACTGGGTTTCGCCGGTCATGACCCGGTGGACCGCCGCCACCGGATCGGCGGGCATCCCTAAAGCCCTGGCAAAATCATTACCCGTGCCACAGCCAATGATCCCGATGGGGATCCGCTCCTCGCCCAGGCCGTTGACCACTTGGTTGATGGTGCCGTCACCGCCCGCCACCACAATCAGATCAAAGCCGGCCCGTACCGCCTGGCGGGCGATCTCCGTCGCATGGTAATCCCCTTTCGTCTCTTCCAAGTGAAGCTCGGCATTGTATGCCAACAAAGCCTTTAGGATCTGGGGTTTTGCTTTTAAGGCCCGCCCGCGACCGGCAACTGGATTCAAAATAACTTTTACTTTCACTTGTATCACCCCGTAACCTTCTTCAACCGTTTTGCCATGTTCTGCTTCGTTGCTAATATAAATATGATAATATTCTACACCTGAAAAAACAAGCAAAAACAAGCAACCGGGTTGCCGAAAATAAATCCGGCAACCCGGTTGCCATAGCCAACCAGGGGGGGTAAACGATTTCCACAAGATCGTCCGCCTGAAACATTACGGTTCTTCGCACCGTTCAGGCGGCCAGGCGGTCGAAGACTAGACCTGCTCAACCGCTTTTACTTCCGGAATCTCCTGTTTTAAATATCTCTCGATCCCGTTTTTTAAGGTCATCATCGACATGGGACACCCGGCGCAATGTCCTTGCAACCGCACTTGCACCACGCCGTCCTCCGTCACCCCGACCAATTCCACATCCCCGCCGTCCGCTTGTAAAGAAGGACGGATCTTGTTCAGTACTTCTTGCACCCTTTCTTTATTCATGCGCTTTCCTCCTCGTCTTTATTCAACAACGTTCCGCGCGCTTTTCTCCCTTTCCCTTACCCAAACTGGCCGGTATGGCCGTCGGCCGGCGACCCTAGAACTAAAAACCGTCTTTCTTGCTATTATAACCCGAAAAGGCGGCTCCTGTCATGAAAAACTCCTAAAACTTATTTAAAAAGTCTTAACCTTAAGATATCCGGCCGGACAAACGGAAACTCCTTAATCGCCGTGAGCGCTTTGGCCATGGCTTTTTCCGACGCCTCATGGGTCAGCAAAACAATCGGGACGTAGTTTTCTTCACCATGGGTCTCCAACTGCACGACCGAAGAGATGGAGATGGCGTATCTCCCGAGAACACCGGCAATTTGCGCCAGGATTCCCGGTTGGTCCAGGGTAAACAGGCGCAAGTAGAAACGGTTGGTGATCTCTTCGAGGGAGAAGAGGGCAACCTGCTTTTCCGGATTGATCGTACGGGTGGTTACCGGTTTCCCGCGCTGAATGTTGTGGGCTAGATCCACCAAATCGCTGACAATCGCGCTGGCGGTCGGGGTTTGCCCCGCCCCCGGGCCGTAAAACATCGTGTCGCCCACATAATCCCCGGTGATAAAGACCGCATTCAACTCGTTGTTGACCGCCGCCAACAGGTGATCCCCCGGGACCAGAGTAGGATGAACCCTGAGGTCAATTTTTTCTTCGCTGAAGCGGTAAATCGCCAGTAACTTAACGACATAACCGAAATCCTTGGCAAAATTGATGTCCAGGGCCGTCAGGTCGGTAATCCCTTCGACGGGAATGGCGTCAAAATCGACAAACCCGCCCGCGGCTAAGGAAGCGAGAATCGTCAGTTTGTGGGCGGCGTCACCGCCGCCGACATCGAGCGTGGGATCGGCTTCGGCAAAGCCCTTGGCCTGGGCTTCCCGGAGGGCGGCGTCAAAATCAAGCCCTTCCCGGTGCATCCGGGTTAGAATATAGTTGGAAGTGCCGTTGATAATCCCGTACATGCTCATAATCTTGTTGGCAACCAGGCCTTCCCTTAAACTCTTGATGATCGGGATGCCCCCGCCGACACTGGCTTCAAAACGCAGTTCCACCCCGTGCCCCCGGGCCTCCTGAAAGAGGGTTCGCCCCTTCAGGGCAAGCAAAGCTTTGTTCGCGGTCACCACATGTTTCCCAGCCGCCAGCGCCCGCCGGATCATGGTAAAAGCCGGTTCGATGCCGCCCACCGTCTCCACAATAATATCAATCTCCGGATCGGTCACCAACGCTTCAAAATCAGTGGCGGTTTGCACCCCCGTCAGGTCCACTCCCCGCTCCCGTTCCCAGTCCAAGTCGACAACGGTCTTCAAAACAAAACGCGTTCCGGTGCGTTCACTGAGTAAACGGCCTTGGTTGAGCAAAATTTTGGCCACGCCGGTGCCAACCACACCCATGCCCACGATACCAACGTTAATCGTTTTCTCCATTTCCGATCACCTCAACCCAATTTTTCTAACAAAAAAACCCTCCATCCCAGCAAAGGACGGAGGATTCCGCGGTTCCACCTTTTTTCACCGGTCCCCAACCACGGCGGACTGGTGCACTTTTTTGGCGATAACGGCGCCACCGGGCTGCTCATCGCAGCCGCTCCGGGGTGGTCTTCCCCGCGGTTCCTCTCAGGCGGCTTCCAGCTATAGCCTCCTGTCTCTGGCAAAGGCGGTCCGGGGTACTCTTCCCATCCTCACGTTCGACCGGATTATTTTGAAATCAGTATACCATTGACCACCGGGAAAGTCAACTTCATCGGCCGCCTCGTCCTGACGTCAAAATCTTACTTTTCCTCATGGTTGCCGACGATATTTACTTTTATGGTATTAGTTGTCCCACTGACCCCAATCGGGACCCCGCCGGTGATCACAATCAAATCACCCTTCCGGACATAACCAGACTCTAGCGCTTTCTTCTCCCCAATTTCAAACAAGGCGTCCGCCGTAAAAACCTCTTCCACCAGAAAAGGAGAAACTCCCCAGGATAAAGCCAACTGGCGCCAGACCTTGACCACGGGCGTAATCGCCACGATTTCACAGGCTGGGCGAAACCGCGAGATCATCCTGGCCGTATGGCCCGATTGGGTAAAGGCCACAATGGCCGCGGCATTTAAATCCATCGCCGTCGTACAAGTGGCATGGCTAATCGCATCGGTGATGCTGCCCATGGCCTCACCCTTGGATTGTGAGATCGCAGCCCAATAATCAATCGCCTTCTCCGCCTTCTCGGCAATCTTGCCCATCACAATCAAACTTTCGAGGGGATATTGCCCCATCGCCGTTTCCCCGGAAAGCATAATTGCGCTGCTCCGGTCGTAGATCGCATTGGCGATATCGCTGGCTTCCGCCCT
>JAAYMP010000242.1 GCA_012521315.1 Bacillota bacterium | reverse complement strand
TAATACCTCTTTTATTTTTCCCTTAAATATTGCGTAGTATAATTGAAAGTTGATACCTGATATAATCATGAACACTGAAATAATTATGTGTATGTATGTACTGCTAAAAGCACCCACACTGGCATTTCTGGTAGAAAACCCTCCCGTTCCGACTGAACCAAAAGTATACACCGCTGATTCAAAAAGCGACATTCCCCCCAGCAAAAGTAAAATGATTTCCAGCACTGTCATGCCAGCATATGTAATATAAAGAATTTTAGCCGTGTCTCTTAATCTTGGAACAATTTTATCCACAGTAGGCCCTGGACTTTCAGCTTTATAAAGCTGAAAACTTCCTACGCCCATGACAGGCAAAAATGCAACAGTAAATACAAGTATACCCATGCCGCCAATCCAATGGGTAAAAGACCTCCAGAATAGAAGCCCTTTTGGTAAAAGCTCAACATCGTCAATAATAGTTGCACCAGTTGTAGTAAAGCCCGATACAGTTTCAAAAAGGGCATCGATAAAAGAGTCTACTGCACCAGAAAAAATAAAGGGCATGGAACCAAATACTGAAATAAGAATCCACCCCAGAGTTACAATAACAAGACCTTCTTTAATTTTTATTGTTTCACTTCGTTTGGGAAATCTCGACATTGCAAAGCCCAGCACGCCAGTCAAAACAATGCAAATAGCAAACGCTGCCGAATCTTCCTGCCTGTAGATAATTGATACTAATAAAGGCAGGATCATACTCGCTCCTTCAAGAATTATGATGTTTCCCAAAACCTTTACTATGATTCCGTAATTCATTAAATAAGCCTCCTCTATGGCAAGCAAAAAAGGTATCCAGGACCGACAGCTTTGATGTCATGCAAAATACAACAAATCTGTCCCCTTCATTTATTACTGAGCTACCATTAGGTACAACAACTCTGCCTTTGTGTTCAATAGCTCCTATTATTACACCTTTTGGCAGACCCATTTCAGATATTCGCTTTCCTGTTATCGGCATACAGCTGTCTGCGACTATTTCATTTACTTCCGCCTGTCCCCCAAAAAGAAGTGATACCGATACAAATCTCTCTCCTCTGACAATCCTGAGAATCTCACTTGCTGTAATGTCGATAGGACTCAGGGCAATATCAACACCAAGATTCTCAATAATTTTTGCATAACTTGGCTTGCTTACTTTTGCGATTACTTTTTTAACACCAACCTGCTTTGCCATAAGCGTCATAAGAAGATTCTCCTCATCAAACCCTGTAGCACCTATAAATGCATCCATTGAAGATAAGTCTTCCTCTTTAAGTAAATTTATGTCCGTACCATCACCGCAAATAATAAGGACATTGCTTAATTCTTCAGACAGGTAGTCACAACGCTCTCTGTCCTGCTCTATGATTTTAACCGATATACCCATTTCACCAAGTCTTTTGCCTAAATAGTAAGCTATTCTTCCACCACCCAGTACCATTACTTTTCTTATATACTTGGTTGGCAATGAAGCTTTGTATCTTTTGGCAAGCTGGTTAATACTATCCCTTTTACCTATAACATAAATAATGTCATGTTCAAGAATCGTACTAGAACCATCCGGTATGATAATTTCACCATTTCTGTTTATGGAAGTAATCAGCATGTCGTTAATGTTTTCGAGTT